>CALMNJ010000339.1 GCA_937868675.1 uncultured Bacteroidota bacterium
CCCCACCAAAAAAATTGTGAACCTTAGCGAGGCCGTTTACCAGGGTGTTACGGTGGCCTCGGCCGCCGTGGCCGCTCACGAGTGCGGGCACGCGGTGCAGCACAAAACGGCTTACCAGTGGCTTAATCTGCGCAGCAAGCTGGTACCCGCCGTAAATATTGCCAGCTCGGGCATGACGATCCTTACGTCCATTTTATTTTTTCTGGCTTACTTTTCACCGGCCATGACCAATGCCATGCTGCTTATTTTTATTGTGCTGCAAAGCGCCATTACGATATTCAGCCTCATTACCCTGCCCGTTGAGATTGATGCCAGTAAAAGAGCGCTTGCATGGCTCGACAGATCGGGAATTACCCACAATTTTGAACACCGCGATGCCAAGGATGCGCTTACCTGGGCCGCCTACACTTACATTGCCAGCGCCCTGGGCTCGGTTGCCACATTGTTTTACTTCATCTGGCGCTTTGTGGGCAACAGCCGCAGCAGCGACTAAACGGAAAACATACGATATTAAAAAAGGGCTGTCTCTTTGCGAGGCAGCCCTTTTTTGCTTTAATAAAATAGAACTACTAAACCTTCTCGGTCGAGAATTTCGACATAAACTCCGTGGCCATATCCACCATTTCGGAACTGCCAATAAACAGCGGTGTGCGCTGATGAAGCTCTTTAAGCGGCACTTCCATAATGCGCTGGGTGCCGGTTGATGCCTTACCTCCGGCCTGCTCCACAATAAACGCAAGCGGGTTGCATTCGTAAAGCAGCCTCAGTTTTCCTTTGGGCGATTTGGTGGTGGTTGGATAAATGTAAATACCGCCGTTAATAAGGTTGCGGTGTATATCAGCCACACCAGAACCAATGTAGCGTGATGAATAAGGCCTGTCGGTTTTGGCATCCTCCTCCTGGCAATACTTGATGTATTTTTTTACGCCGTCGGGGAAGTGGAGGTAATTGCCCTCATTGATGGAATACATTTTTCCCTTTTTGGGCGTTTGCATGTTGGGATGCGACAAACAAAACTCGCCAATGCTGGGATCGAGCGTGAAGCCGTTTACGCCCTTGCCCGTTGTATAAACCAACATGCAGCTTGAACCGTAAATAACGTACCCGGCGGCTATTTGCTCGGTACCGCGCTGCATAAAATCTTCAATATTGCCCGGACCGCTAAGGGTTGTACGTCTGTAAATTGAAAAGATGGTGCCAACCGAAACATTCACATCAATGTTCGACGAGCCGTCGAGCGGATCCATGGCCACCACATATTTTGCGCTTTTCGAAATCTCACTGTCAACCGGAATTACCTCTTCGTTTTCCTCGCTGGCAATGGCACAAACTTCGCCACCTGCCTTAAGCGCCGCAATAAACTGCTCGTTGGCAAATACGTCGAGTTTTTTTACCCGCTCACCCTGCACATTGGTATGGCCTGTTTCGCCCAGTATTTCGGCAAGGCCTGCCTTGTTTACCTCACGGTTTACTATTTTAGAGGCAATTCCTATGTCGCGGAGCAACCTCGAAAGCTCGCCCTTGGCATATGGAAAATCGGCCTGTTTTTCAATGATGAATTGTCCTAATGTTTTCACGTTCATTACTTTGGTTATACAAACCAAAATTAGGCAATTATATTTTAAGGAAGTGGAATGGTTGCTGCGGGAATCAAAAAAAATCCTCTTTCAGGAATTCGCGCCAGTCGCTTAACCCAGCTATTACCTGCAATTGCCGGTATTTTTTATGAAATTGTTCCTCGTCCTGTTCAGCATTCAGCACATTTACACGGTAGCGGTCAAAATTGGAAATTGCGGCCCGCTCTTCGTGTGTCAGTTTTTTTCCGGAAAATTCTTTTTCCCGAAGATCGTTTATGCTGGTTGAAAGTCCTTTATAAGACTTGCTTTCGAGGCTTGTTAGAACATCAGAATTTTTGATCACGGTGTAAAAATATAACAAGACGGCATGATTTCCTTATTAAAACAAAAAAATTAGCAAACAAAACGCTGTTAATTGTGCAAATTTACGTGCAGCATTCATTCTAATTTTTTTAATCTTGGAAAAAACACTCGTAAACAAGAAATACCGTCTCGAAAAATTTCAGGGTAAAGGTGGCTGGACTTTTGCCCGTATTCCCGAAATAAGGCAGGATAAACGAAAACCCTTTGGCTGGATAAAAGTGCGCGGCACCATTGATGGGTTTGAAATACGTAAATACCACCTTATGCCTATGGACGATGGGAATTTGTTTTTACCCGTAAAAGCCGAAATCAGAAAAAAAATAAGCAAGCAGGAAGGCGATCTTGTGCACGTGATTCTTTACCCAGATACCGAACCCCTCGACGTTCCTGAAGAAATGTGGCTTTGCCTTGAAGACGAACCCAAAGCCCTGAAGTTTTTTAAAAGTCTCAGCGAAAGTGAGCAGAAGTTTTACATTCAATTCATTTATTCCGCCAAAAAAGAAGAAACAAAAATTGACCGGATGGCAAAAGCCATAAACCGCTTGCAGCGAGGCCTGAAGCTTTATGATAAAGAGCCTGCGGGCGAATCGTAAAAACAGGTTTTATATTTAAATCAATACACATCCAATAATGCGTCAAAAATTAAACATCATCACGCTTGGAGTGAAAGACTTCGAACAATCGCTTCACTTCTACGAAACCGGATTGGGCTGGAAAAAGTCGGCGGCCAGTCAGGGCGACATCGTTTTTTTTCCGCTCGGTGGGATGGTACTGGCCATTTATCCGCGCCAGGCGCTGGCTGAGGACATAACTATAAAGGATACCGGCACCGGTTTTTCGGGGATAACCCTTGCCTACAACGCCAAAAACGAACACGAGGTGGATGAGGTGCTTCAAAAAGCACAGACTGCCGGAGCAACGATCCTGAAACCCGCGCAAAAGGTATTCTGGGGCGGTTATAGCGGCTATTTCAGCGATCCAAACGGTTATGTGTTCGAAGTGGCGCATAATCCCTTCTTCGGGTTCGACAATCATGACAACCTGATTTTACCCTGATGCAAACTTTTTTTACCAGGATTAAACTTTGACACTTAAACCCTGTCATAGAAATAAAACAACCTTTTTATGAAATCGCAATTGCTTGTACGCTTCGCCTCCACCCTGCTAATGAGCAGTGGGCTATTATTAACTTCCTGCCACAAGAAAAACCTTGCAACCTCCGATGATGATCAGGATACCACCGAAGCAGCCGACCACAGCGCCGCAGAAAATGCTGCCAACGATATTATGAATGTGGCTGGTCAGGTAGCTGACGAAAACGGAAACAGCCTTGCCGGAAGGGGAACCCAAACCGAAGAAACACTTGGCTCGTGCGCCATTGTTAAACGAGACACCATTCATAAAGTAGATACTGTTATTTTTAATAATTCGGTTTGTTTTGATGGGCGTATGCGCAACGGTATGCTGATTTTTGATTACTCGGCCTCAGCCTCCGGCGCCATGCACTACCGTAATCCGGGTTTTAAATGCAGCGTAAAATCAAACAACTATATTGTTGAGGGCAAATCTATTGAGATCATTAACAAAACCATCGAAAACACAACCCCTTCCGCCTTCGATGCCGGCAGCACCAATCTTACCTGGAAGATTACAGGTGATATAAAAGTTCATAATGCGAATGGCGTGCACGAAATTAACTACACTCGCTTCAAAACACTGCTTAATACTGCCAATCCTAGCGTTTACCACGGGCAATCCACTGCCATTACCTGGAGCCTTGCGCGGGTTGGGATTACCGGCAGCGCCAGTGGCACAACCGCCAAAGGCAGATCATACACAATGAATATCACAAAGCAGTTGGTTCGCGATTTTGGTGGCTGTGTCATCGAAAACCGGCACCCGTTTATTGAAGGTACCCTTGAGTTTACTCCCGGCAGCCGTCCAACCCGTACGGTTGATTTTGGTAATGGCAGCTGCGATCTGGACGCCACTGTA
>CALMNJ010000340.1 GCA_937868675.1 uncultured Bacteroidota bacterium
ATAGTTGTTTTAGCGCGTAATAAAATGCCTTGGGGCGTTGTTCGGAATCCACGGCGCTCCAGGAGGTAACCGGCCAGCAATCGTTGAATTGCCAGAACATGGTGCCCATACAATATGGTTTGGCGGTTCGGTGCGCTTCAATAGCCATTTTCATCCCATCGCGTTGCAGCAATTGTGAGGTGTAAATGTACTCGCGAAAACCATTGGGTATTTTGTAATCGCGCTTCATGTATTCATTGATGGTCTCGAAGCCCGTTTTGTGTTTTTGATGCGCTTTTACCGAGGCTGAACCTAAATACAGTTCGCTGTCGGGACAGAACGCCTGAAAGGTGCGGTAATCGGGCAGCGACTGAAATCCGTATTCACTCACGAAACGCCCAACCTTTTTCTGATAAGCACTAAATGGTTCCATGCCCCACCACACACCCCAGTAGTGGGAGTCGCCCGAAAGCAGACTTTCGTTATGTCCCCATCCGATAGATGGAGAGGAGGGCCAGTAAGCCGTTTGAGAATCGTAGCGTTTAAGTACTTCGGGTATTTCCTTATGAAACAATTTCAGATAATCGTTCCAGATTTTTGCTGAGTCTGTTTTTGAGTAATTAAACTGTTTTTGCCATCCCCAGTTTTTCCAGCCTTCATAGTTTTCGTTGTTGCCGCACCAGAGCGCCAGAGAGGGATGATTGCGCAGGCGTATTACCTGATCTTTCACTTCTTCTTTCACATTCTGCACAAAATGTTCATCACCCGGATACATGGCGCAGGCAAATATCAGATCCTGCCACACTAATATGCCCAACCGGTCGCATTCTTCATAAAATTTATCGGACTGGTAAGTTCCGCCGCCCCAGACCCGTAACATGTTCATTCCTGCCTTGTTGGCTAATGCCGGGCCCATGGGGGGGTGTTCACCAATAGCAGGAAGAAAAAAGCTGGAGGCAGGAATATAGTTTGCTCCCTTAATAAAAACAGGTTTTTCATTTAATTTAAAATAAAACGCAGCGCCATCTTTATCCTGTTCTGAGATAAGTTTCAGTTTCCGGATGCCAAGCCGGTCTTTCCGCGTTCCAATAAAATCGCCTTGATATTGCAAAAACGAGGTAATGGAATATAAACGCTGATCCCCCAAACCATTGCACCACCAATATTGTGGGTGATTTATTGTAAGGTTCAGCGTATCTGGGATGAGTCCGGGTTTTAAAACAACACGCTTGTAAGTCTCAAAATTGTCCCTCTCTTTTAACTTTTTGGAAATTGACGCCGCACACCTTAAATAGGCTTCACCTGACAAATCGGATTCAATTTCGTAGGCCACTTTGTAAACAGCTTTTTGCGAATCCAGTTGCTGAAGCAGGAAATTAGAACTCTTTATCCTTAGCTTGGACCAGCAATGTAAAGAAACCGGACCTGAAAGGCCGGCGCTCACAAACCTGGGCCCCCAATCCCACCCGTACTGATATTGGGCTTTGCGGCTATACACACGCTCGCCTTCCGGCAGGGTGTAGCTCAGTTTTGCCGCTTCTGATTTCCCATGCCTCACCGCCGATTCAAAAACAATACGCAAGGCATTTTTTCCTGGTCTAAGAAATTTCTTTACTTCCGCTTTCCATTGCCTGAACATATTGTCAGCAGTAATGATCAGAGAATCGTTGAGATAAACGGTTGCATAGGTATCAAGACCATCGAAGCATATTTCTGCGTGCGCTTGTCTGATATCCGCATCCGAAACATGAAACTCACCGTCATACTCCCAATCCTCATTTTCGATCCACTTCAGTTTTTTTTCATTATCCGAATAATATGGCTCGGGTATCTGCCCGTTTGCGAAAAGATCGAGGTGCACGTTGCCACTCACGTTCTTTTCCATCCACTGTGCCTTTCCTTTCTGCCTGAACTTCCACGCAATGTTAAGTTCCTCCTTGTCGGGAATCTGTGCCCTGAACCATTGGCAGGTAATCAAAAACAGGAGTATGATGGTTTTTTTACACATCCTGGTTTCCCAATAAGCGCAGCATAGTTTGAATTTCTTTTTCCGAAGGCATTTCGCTTCCGGCTTTTATTGCTGCGGAGTGAAACTCTCTGCATTCGGTTTCGTTTGCAATATTTTTGAGGTTACCCGATCTTATTCCGCCGCCGGGAAGAATGATTATTTTATGGCCCCACTTTTTTTGCGCCTGTTTTATTTTGCCGGTTCCCTCCATCACGGTGGCTTCTCCGCCAGAGGTAAGCACCCGTTTGAATCCCAGGCTCACCAAGGTTTCCAGCGAAGCATCATAATCCGCGCAGGCATCTATGGCCCGGTGAAACGTGGTGCTCATGCCTTCGCAAAGTGAAAGAAGCGTTTTATTCATTTCTGTATCAATGGTGTTTTGATCCGTTAAAACACCAAAAACAATCCCTTGCACATCATGGTCTCTGCAAAACGCGATGTCATGCTTCATGTGGTCGAGTTCCTGCTCAGTGTAAACGAAGTTACCTTCCCTGGGTCTGATAATTACGTGCAGGGGTATGTTTAGTTCTTTCCTTAGTTTCAGAATGTCTTCTTTGAGCGGTGTTAGGCCGCCCACACAATAGTTATGGCAAAGTTCAATGCGATGTGCTCCTGCCTTAGCGGCACACAGGGCCGCTTCATAACTAAAGCATGCAATTTCGAGAAGGCGCGTCATTTAGAGGCTGTCAGACTTTTGGCGTCGAATAATTTATTTTTTATTTCGGAGGAATAAACCGCGTAGTTAAAACCGGGTTGCAAACAATACGCCCCGTGCTCTCCTTTTTTATTAATGGCGATAAAACCGATTTGAATATCGTTAACGTTTTTTTTCCGGTTCTTAACT
>CALMNJ010000341.1 GCA_937868675.1 uncultured Bacteroidota bacterium
ATTTTGAAACGCTTTTAAATGCCGCTTTTTCAGGGGGCAAGCCAATTGCAGGTAAAAACAGCACCGACATTCTGGAGTCATCAAACTGATACCAAAGTTTTAACTCTTCCGGATCAATGGTGTCGGCCAACGCCGTATAACATTCCCAAAGCCCCTTGATTTTAAAGCCCTTTTGTGCCGACATACGGCACGTCAGAACCATTGTGAGCAGAAAGAATAGTTTTAGAGTTCTTTTAAACCTGTTCATTTATAAGATTCCGGGTAAAATATCAGCCCCCTGGTTTTTAGTATTTGTGGTTAATCATTTACCTTTAAAACGAAACATATTCTTCCAAACCAAACTCACCAACCGCTTCAAGCAACAACTTGTATTTAACGTCCTTTAAAAACTGAACTACTGCCCGTTTTTTCCGGGGATCATTGAAGGCCAATTTTATCTCAGAGTAATAAACATTCAAAAAAAGCAGATAATTTATCTTCATCGGGAAATCGTAGTACATCTCGCGGCTGTCGGATACATTAGTAAAATAAGTTAAAATCTTTGCCTCGCTAATCGCGGCTCCTTTATTTAGTAATACATATTTCTGCCTTTTACTGTCCCAGGCAGCCGTTACTTCCATCGAGTCATTAACGAGTACGGCTGTAGGCAGATTATAAGCAGTATCCATTAATTGCTGGGAACACATTACCTTAAGTGTAAAAGGCTCCTGATTCAGCAGTTCATGCATAAATCCGGATTTTATATATCCCAGGCCACCCTCGTTTTGGGGTAGCTCAAGCACGTGTACAAACTGGGTATCCGAATATTTAAAAAAACGTTTTTGCTCAAACGAGTTGATGTAGTAAACAACGCTGTGCCCGTCCTTGTGTTTAAAATTACTTAGTTTTTCAGGGCCCAAAAAATCAATCCTGTGACTGCAAATAATTCTGTTTCTTTTAAAAAAATAATAATTGTTACTCTCGCAACCCATCTCTATTGCAAATTCATTTAAATCCTGCGGATCGTCATCAAACGAGATAAGCCTGAACGCCTGTGGATGATCGGGACAGCCGCAGCAGTCTTTATTAACACCAAAAATAACCTTTGAGGCCGAAGCGGTTAAGTGTTGCGATTTAACAGCGTGGCGCAGTGTATCGAATGCCTCGTTTGTTATTACCCGATTTATGGCTTTGTGCTCGCCAAACAATGTATCATACCGAAGTTTATACTCGCTGACCAACCTGTCGGTATTAAGCTTCCCAATGCTGTCGAGTAATGATATCAATTGTGCATCGGTAAACGTAGCCTTTATCTTTTTCTCAAGTTCAGCCTTATGCTCCACATAAACATCCATCAGCGAGTCCTCGTGGGCCTTGTACGCTTCAAAATCCTGCCCGGTTGAGGAACACCCGCATAACCAAAAGGCACACAAAACAGATATGGTGAGTTTATATATAGAAGCCCGCATGAATGCTTTACTAAATATAGCACTTATTAAAATGCGATGGCAGCCTCCGCAGGAAACAAGAACACACGAACAGCAATGGTTTTTATCAATTAAACGATCGTTTAGTGAGTATGACCATGTTTTAAACGATTTATGTATTGTGGCTGTAACAACTTTGTTTCAAACCCATCTCACAAATTCTAAATAAATACGTTCAGCACATACTTACCCGCCAATCCAATATTTGACACCTACTTCCCCAGAAAGGTTGAAACCATTCTGAAACCGGTTGGTATCGCTGATGTTTGAGACGTTGCCTTCGAACTGTTCAACTCCTCAACGTTGCCCGATAGGTTGTAAAGTCCCAGCTTGTCGGGCTTACCTGATTTTGATTTATTTACTTCCTTAACAGGCATGCCCTGCCTGCTTTTGGAAAAGGATTTGGCGTACTCCAATTCTTCTTTTTGAGGAACGCGGAAATCATTCATCAATCCCCTGCCCTCCTTTTTCAATGCTGCATTTTCACGGGTGGTTTTCCAGATGCAATAATATTTTGCAGCTTCGTACGAAACTCCTACTACAGGGTAATCGTCATAGTTTTTGTTGGTGAAATAAGTTTTGTACTTATTGTAACGTTCGCTGCCGGTTGTATATTTCACTGCCATAGCCAGCGTGTCAATGAGTATTTCGCGGATTTGAGAGAACCTAACCTGTTGTTTTGAAACCGAGGCTTCGCTGCGATCAAAATAATACAGTGAGCTATCCGGATGTGCCACCACGTCATCGGCAAACTCCCGGTACTCTTTATTGGTAACTTCATTGGTCATAAAAAACGCGTGAACCGAAATAATGTTTCCGCTCGCGTCAATATAGCTACCGGTTGGCACAAACTCTGCACCCTTTGATTTAAAGTACGTTTTGTCTAAACCGTTGGTTGGGCTCTGTTTGGTTTGCGAATACATAGAAAACGTACCCGAAAGGACCATGAAAAGCGGGAGTAATCTTGCTGTCATATTATTGTTTTTTGGATATCTGGCATTATAACGCGAAAGTGCGCGGAGGTTACCAAAATTTTGTTCTTCAGGTTTTAAACTTACATCTTAAGTGAAAATCCATCATGGATTACAAAACCCTGCCTTCTACCAACCGGCACTGTGCTTAAGCAAATGCGGATCCATCATTCGTTTTATATAATATTCTTTGGTCTTATTTGGAAGTTCCACAATGAGCGTGTCGCCATTAAAATCGAAATTATACGTTTGCACGCCAAGCTGCCAACTCTGAGGGCCCACCTGCGTAAACAGATCACCTTTCACACGCTTCTTTCTGTATAAAACCCCTCTCCAGCCTGCATAGTTTGGATCAAACATTTCTGTTGTCAGATCAGGAATGTTTCTGTCAAGGAAGAACAGGTTAAACTGCCCGCTACTATAAAACCGATATACACCGTAAATGGTATTGGGATCCTTATAATTTAATCTGGCCAGAACGTTCGGTTGCTTTTCCTCACCTTCATAGTAGTCAGTTTCAAACTGCTCGTAAATTGAAGCGGTATCCATTTGTTTTAAAATAACAGGGTCAAAATATACCCTATTCTTAAACACCTTGGCGCTCACCGGTGCTTTTTGGTATCCGTTTTTTAAAGTTAATGTCTTTACGCAGCCTGCCAGAACTAATACGATGAGCAGTACAACGCTTTTTTTAAAGGATGTCATATTTGGCTGAAGGGGCATTGGCTTCATACAGTGGCTTGTTTCAAATATAGATTATTAAAAAACACTTCTCCTTCAACGCTCAAAACACTAGTTGAAGATATTAAAGATTCATGCAGTTAAAAACAATTCCCCTTACCACAAGCCGGTACTCTGCTGGCAACCAATTATAAAGAAGAAATCTGTACCAAGGCTGAGGCATAGTCCACGTCCTGTTATTTTGAAGTTATCGGAAATTTTGAATTGAGCTTTTGGTTTTAGTCCATCACTTTTCATTTTTGCAAGTTTTATTTTTAGAAGGGGTTACATTAGCTGACCATTCGTTCCAAATTAAAAGGCCCCTTATTTCTTTTTACTCAAAGCCTTAATTATTTTTTCCCGCTCCTGTTCGTCCCAGTATTGCTGCAGGTCCAGATTAACTTTTATCACCTTAATCTTACAGTTCTTATTTTCACGTGCCAGGTCTTCCCAAATTTTCACATGGTCTTTGTTTAGCTTTCCTGCCCACACAGCCCAGTAAATCAGCAGGTAAAAGTCGGCAGGATCGGGTTGTTTAAGCTGGTTCCCCTTCAGGTCCCTTAATTTGCCCAGCTCGGTTTTGAGGCCTGCACTGTCGGGCTGGTTGTACATGTCGGTTAAATTTAATTTTGCAATAAACTGAAACAGACCTGCGTTGCATGATGTATCCGCTTGTCTGTATTCAATGTATTTTCCGCTTCTATCATAAATGGCACCGTTTGGAATACCCTGTGCTTTTAATACACGGCGAAAATCCTTGCTGTTTACGGTTACAATGTTTGATGTATCAAGCCTGCAGTCCAGTGCCTTTTTAGTGATTGTTTTTTCATTCTCAATGTCCGGGTCTTTTATGCCGTACAGTTTCATCATTATTGGCCTACAGCTTGCCAAAAGCACGAGTGAGACAACTATTAAACGTTTGCTTTTCATTTTGCGATGCCGTTCCTTATATACCTTTAGCACTAACAAGCATTTTAATCGCCCGTTTAAGTCATTTGAGTGCATATTCCGGCGAACAAAAGCGCACCGCTTACAGGTAATTTGTGATACTAAAGATACGAATGTTCTGTAAGTGGCAATTACTTATACACTTTTAAAGTAAATGGCGATTACAAAAAAATGTTGACGTGATTCCACCTCGTGGTGGCAAGGTTCACAAACTGTACTCAGCAAAATCAATCGTTTTAAGATACTTAATCAGGTTCGGAATGCCCTTGTGCTATTTTTGCGCCAGGTTCTAAATAGTTTAAACGAACCGGAACGGGTTAACCCCGGAAAATTATTTTTATATTTATCGTATTGCTGCGTAAGGCAGTGGCCACTTCTAAATCCCATTGGATATTCGCTACTGCAGCTGCCAGGTAAGTTTGACAAGCGCATATGCTTAGCGGTGAGAACAAAGACTTTAGGCTCGAGTTTTTTGAGAACTCCGAAATGCTTATTTCCATTTATAATAAAGACCTTGATCTGATAGATGCCAACAGAGCCTTTTTGAAAGGACTGAGGCTGGAAAAGAAAAACATTATTGGCAAAAACATCAGCGAAATTTCGCCCGACTGTAAGCCTTCGGGGCGCTATAAAATTTACAAGGAGATATTAAAAACCGGTAAGCCCTGCGTGATTGATCAGGTACAGCTTCACCCCAGCCTTGGCAGCATTTACATAAGGCTTACGGCATTTAAAGTGGGTGATGGTCTGGGTATATCGAGCAAAGACATTACCGATTTGGTTGAAACCATACAGGAGCTTGAAACCTTTATTTACAAAACCTCGCACGATATACGCTCGCCCATAGCCACCACCCTGGGCCTGATAAACGTGGGGCGCCACGATCTGGAAGACAATGCCACGGCGCTGCGCTATTTAGATATGATAAAACAACAAACCGAGCGGCTGGACGATATTGTAAAACGCCTGGTTGACATCACAAAAATCAGGCAGGAAAGAAAAAACATACAGCTTATTGATTTTAATGCGCTGCTCGCTAATATTAAGATTTCGCTCCTAGCGCAGGATGGCGCCGATAAGGTTAAAATCATTTTCAATCTGAATGTTCACGAAGCATTTTATTCCGACTTAAACCTGCTTGATACTATTTTCCGGAACCTCATCCACAACGCCGTAAAATACCGCCACGAAGCCCGTAACAGTATGGTAAACGTAAGCGTTCAAAGTATCGAAACCGGTATTTTAATAAAAATAGCCGACAATGGTTCAGGAATAAATGAGCAGGCACAAAAAGACGTGTTTAAAATGTTCTTTAAAGGCAATAACCTGGGTGGCGGCAGCGGGTTGGGACTTTATGCGGTAAAAAGCTGCGTAAAAAAACTGGACGGACAAATATCCCTTAGGAGCAACCCCGAAACCGGCACCACGTTTACCATTCACCTGCCCAATGCCTACCGCGCATAAGGCCATTACGGTAGATGGTTAATTACCGCCAATTTCCGTTATAAGAAAGCCGGTTTGCCGTTCACAAAAAAATTATCTTCGTTGCAACAAACATGAAAAATCTGTGGTTGCTGATACTGCTTCCCTTTATTTTAAGGGCACAAAGCGGTTCACTGTCCGCAAAAATCAGTACCCTTTCAGTAAAGCAGTTAAACGAAGATTTTACGCTGTTCAGGAATGCTCTCGAAGAAGCCCACCCCGGTTTGTATAATTACACTCCAAAAGACACCATGGATGTTTACTTCACCCACGCATCGGCACTGCTTAATGATGAAATGAACCTGCTTGATTTTTATCGTGTGGTATGCCCCATTGTTTCGCGCATTGGTTGTGAACACACGGGGGTAGAATTACCATCACAATTCTGGCTTGGCATAAAAGGGTTTACAAAATACATTCCCATAAACCTCGCGGTGAGCGATCAAAAAGCCTACGTAAGCCATAACTACACTCTTGATTCGAGCCTGCGGATTGGCGCTCAGGTACTGTCTATAAATGGTACTCCTGTTTCAGGCATTATTAACAAGATGAATGCCGCGCTCACCGCCGATGGTTATCCGCGAAGCAAGGAAAAATTAATCAGCAACGATTTCCCATTTAATTACCTTTTATGGATTGGTACACCCGATACTTTTTTGATACAGCTCAGAACTGGTGATCAGGAGCGCTGCTTCAAAACCCCGGCACTTACCCTGTCCGATATGCGCAGCAACATGGCCGCAAAAAAAAAGACGGGAAGCGCAACCTCCTATACATTCGGCGCACTTTCGAGTCTGCTTATGCCTGATTCGGGTTTTGCATATTTAAGCATTCACTCGTTTGGCGAACGCGATCTTAAATTGTCGAAACAACATTTTAAACCGTTTATTGATCGGTTCTTCCAGGACATCATCCAAAAAAACATTCCCAACCTTATTATTGACTTGCGCGCCAATCCAGGTGGTGAGGACGAATACAGCCAGCACCTGTTTACCTGGCTGGCCGATAAGCCTTTTCATATTGACCGCTCCTTACCTATAAAAATAACCGGCAAACCCTCGTTCTGGAAACACACCAACAAACCGTTTATTGTAAACATGGCCCGCGTTTACATTTCAAAAACCGATTCGGGCCTTTATGTAACCCGAAAAAAGTATTTTAAGAATTTTAAACCTGCTTCAAATGGTTATAGGGGCCGGGTTTACGTTCTGGTAAACGGGCAAACCGGTTCGGCGGCTTCTCAGTTTTGTGCCCTGGTGCAATCGGAAGGTAAAGGTACCATAATAGGTCAGGAAACACGTGGCGCTTACATGGGGGGCAATAGCGGCGATGGTTTGGTGCTAACCCTGCCCCACTCCCGTTTTAATATTTATATCCCCTTTGTGAAGGTAAACCTGAATGTAAAACCCCGCGAAAAAGGAAGAGGTGTGATACCCGATGTACTTATAGAACGCAACCAGGATTCCTTTTTTAGCGGCAGGGATGTTATGGCAGAGGCTGTGTTTAAGCTGATAAGAAATTCTAAAAACAAGTAAGCTCTTTTTACGCAAAACATTACGCTGATACCTCTTTTGCACAAAACAGAAGATATAAAACAAGGGGTCATGGTAAAATCGTTAAAGTCAAAGAAACAGACCCTGCACACGCTGCGGCAGAACTGGCTAAGGTTACCGCTTATCCAACCAACTTGAGTTGTGTTTAACGAGTATCCTTTTTTAGACAGTTATTGGTCAGGGCCCCTTAGTTTTAAAAAATGTGTGATAGAATTAGCCTAATTTTATGGAAACCAGAGGTAGAAGCACTCTTAGTAGTATGAAAACACCGATCATCGCCATCCTGCTATTTATGGCAGGCCATCTCAGCGGCCAGCGCCTGGTTTGGCTGCAACAAACAGCCACCGGCTCGGTTGTTCCGATTATTCATCCCAAACCCGTAATTGACCCCTGCCAGCCTTCCTTTAGCAGCGATTATGAATACTTCGTCAACTGGAACTGCGAAGACAGCCTGTTTACGCACCTCGACTTTCACTCGCCCAAATACGGCAACAGCACAGAAAACAAAACACAAAAATGTTGCCATCGTGAAATTGATTTTGCGTATCCCTTTCTGGTGTATTACCACCACTGGATTAATAACCCCGACCTTTATCAATTCATTCACATCAAATCGGGTTTTTCCTGGTGGACCGAAAAAGACCTTTATACCCGCGAGCTCAAAAGTTCCGATCACGTGTATGTTTGCGGTAACGACAGAACCGGCCATACCATCCACGAACATCAGATATGGCAGCTTGATTCGAACTTTCGGGTTAAATCCATTACGGACATAAACGAACAGGATAACACGGAGAGCCACTTCAATTTTACATATACTGCTTTTGGCAAGATAAAAACCATGAGTGGTGCCCAATACAACCCATACGACTCCGCAAGCATTGAACAAACGCAGCAGGAGTGGTTTTACGACGAGCGGGGCCGCGAAAACATGATGCTGAGATATAGCGGGCCCAAACAAAATCCGGGAACAAAAACACTTCAGTTTTTAAAACAGGAACTAAGCCGGCAAATTAAAAAGGGACGATCAAAATTACCTCAACTCATTGATTCACTTAACCTTGAAACAGTGTTGGTTTACAATTACGGCAAATTTGGTTTGGAGCAGGCCAACTGTTTTTACAATCCAACGGAGTATAGCATTGACCTTAACTACTATTCTGACAGCATTTTTTATAATTCTGCAGGAAAGATCGTTGGCTTTAAAGGAGGAATAAACATGGACGGCGACTGGAGCCAGCTTTGGTACAGCTACGATGCGGCTACCGGCAGGCTCAGCCGCGTAACGGGCCGCGAACACTCGGCAGCGGTTGACAGGGGCGCAGATGAAGCAAAGGTGCAGCAATGGTTCAGTTACCGCAATGGTAGGGTAAGCAGTCTGGTAGAAAAAATTTATGAAATAGACTATGAGTATAAGAACGAAAAATATGTAAACCCCAAAGAAAGACTCAACGAGGAGCGCGTTTACACCTATAGGTACAAAATTGGGAAATAATGAATCGGTTTAATTCGT
>CALMNJ010000342.1 GCA_937868675.1 uncultured Bacteroidota bacterium
GCCTTAACTTAGAACGTAAATGAGGGAGGCCTGTGTCATATCAACCCATGGTAAACCGCCGAAGGCTGAAAACGCTTTAACACTCACCGAACCCGAAAAAGGAACAAAAGCAGCTATTGTGTTTTATCGTAAACGACAACTAAAAAAATTGGCGGTAAGTAAAACTTTTTATTTTCATGCCGAAGAAAAAAACACACCGGTGCGAGATTTTCAGAATGGATTAGACGATGCGGGATACGCGTTTTTTTACTCTGGGGGGCGCGGAACTGAAGTAAAGTTTAATGGTTACTATGCCAAAATAAAGTCGGTGAAACGAAAACACAAATCGGAGATAGTGGGTAAGGAAACCTCAAGGACAGAGTTTTATTATGAAGTGAAAATTGAGAACAGGTTTTATTTCAACGAAAATCTACAATCTGAAATAAACCCGGTTCGGCTTCTTGGCAGCTATACCGGAGTCGAATCGCGGCGGTTCCGGCAGTACCTGCCGGCCCTTACAACGTATCAAAAAGTAATGAGTCACAACAAAATGTACAGCCTTTGAGCATGGTATTTTTCTGTAACTTTAAGGGTTGTCATCGAATCGTTCAGATACTCACTCTGGTCGCCCAACTGTAACCTCCGAAAACATTCTTAGAGATCAGTTCGGGCGGGTGCACGATTATCTCCGTATCTCCTTAACCGAGCGCTGCAACCTGCGATGCACTTACTGTATGCCAGAGGAGGGGGTGATTTTAAAGCCTAATTCAAGCTTTATGACACGGAACGAAATAATTGAAATTGCAGGGAATTTTGTAAAGCTTGGTGTAAAAAAAATACGACTTACCGGCGGCGAACCCCTGGTACGTCACGATGCAAAAGAAATTATGGAAGGGCTCGCAAAACTTCCGGTAAGCCTTGCAGTTTCTACCAACGGGTTGCTTGCTGACCGGTTTATTGAGACATTTAAAAAATGTGGCGTACGCTCCGTGAATGTTAGTCTGGATACCTTAAAGTCAGAACGATTTAGTGGCATCACCCGCCGCAATTATTTCGACACCACCCTCGCTAATATCGGGCTTTTGCTGAAGGAGAATTTTCATCTGAAATTAAACGCGGTACTCATGAAAGGAGTGAATGATGACGAGATTGGTGACTTTGTTGAGTTTACCAGAGACAAAAACCTGCATTACCGTTTTATAGAATTTATGCCGTTTAATGGCAACCGTTGGGACTGGAGCAGGGGTGTTTCGTTCAAAGAGATCATGGAACAACTGGAGCAACGCTACGCGGGGCGAATACAAAAGCTGGAGGACAAAAAGCACGATACGGCAAAGGCTTATAAAATAAAAGGCTACCAGGGAACCTTTGCCATTATTTCATCCGTTACCAACCCGTTTTGTGATAGCTGCAACCGCCTGCGGCTTACCGCCGACGGCAAAATGAAAAACTGCTTGTTTTCCGGTAATGAAACCGATTTGCTTGGAACCCTGAGGCAGGGCAAGGATATAACGCCACTTATTCTTGAAAGTATTCTAAACAAAAAAGCGGTGCGGGCCGGCATGGATGACTTTACTGATTTTGCTGACCCCAAACACAACCAGCAAAACCGCAGCATGATAACCATTGGTGGGTAAAATTTATCAGCCTACCCAACCCTTCCTTCCTGGCGAATGTACTTGTATTTAAAACCAGACTATTTTGTTATGAAAAAACACATTATTATTTCAGGAGCCATTTTATTAAGCAGTCTTATGAAAGCCCAAACAGTTGCGGTTCAGTTTTATATAGACGCGAACAACAATTGTACTTATAATGCTGGTGAGCAATTATTATACAATGTAAACGCAAATTTAACTTATATAACGAGTTCGCTTGTGCCACAAACAGCGTATACGGGAACAGCAACCAGCTGCAGCAGTGGCGTTATTTTTTATCTTAACAATCCGCTTACTCCGCCACAGAACACACTTTATATTTCAAATGCACCTGGCATACAGGCTAATCTCACCTGCGGTAATTACAACAACCTTACATACAACACCAACAACATACAATATCTTCCGGTAACGGTGTCGAATGCAACCACCAATGTTGGCAATACGTTAAATTACTGTAGCTATTATAGCAGCCTTGGCACATATACGTACGCTAATAACCTGTCCACTGTTCCGCTTGGAATATGCTCAAATTTTGGTTCGGATTCAATTTACATCTCATTTACCCAGTACGATTACTACAACTGCACTGCGGGCAACCTTAGCCCGAGGACTTTTAGCCTGTACTTTGATGGACTAAATTACGATGTGCTTACAACCACAGGCGGTTACGGCTATCAAACCGCTTCCGGAGCAAATTCGGGAAGCAAAGTGAGTGAATTCTACTACTCACAACAGGATAACATTTATTTTACTCCAAAATTTCCCAGCACTTTTACTGCTCTGGGAACACATACCTTCGCCATTGTATCAAGCCCATTGTATGCGAATGCAGCTTCTTCAAACATCAGCTTCAGTTGCCTTGTAACCTCCGTACCATGCTCTAAAATAAGCGGAAAGTTTTATTCCGATTGCAATCAAAACTGCGTTTTCGATAGTGGAGACAGTTACGGTGTAGGTGCAAATGCGACAGGCCATGTATTTAACTCGCTCGGTACTAATATCACTTTTTATCCGGCCTTCAATGGCGATTTCGCATTGTATTTACCTTCGGCTAACGCCTATTCTATGACCCAGATATCAACAAACCCCAGCTATACAGCATGCAACACCAGCACCATCACGATACCGGCGGCATCAACCAACACTTACATGTTTGGCTACAAAACTTCACCTTCGTCCTATAACAACCCCGGTATCTATATTCATCGTTCCAACGGCCCCCTTAATTCGAGCCCAGGCGTAGGTATTGAATACGGTATTTATGTCACGAACCAATTTATTAGCCTGTGCACAAGCACACAAACAAACCCGGGCAAATTAAAATTTGTGCTTCCCAAATTTTTCAGTTACATGGGCGCCCTCACCGGCCCCACTCCAACTTTTGTTTCTGGTACCTCACAAGATACTCTGGTATGGAATATCTCGAACTTTTCAGCAATTAGCAACACCCTCTGGATTAACTACTTTGCCACCTTTAGCCTGGCCATAAGCCCCACCGTAACAATGGGCACACCATTCACCCTGCAGGGCATAATTTCGCCACTATACGACAATTCTTTATCAAACAACGTTTCAACACAAATAAGATATTGTGGCGGGCCATTCGACCCCAACAATAAGGAAACAGAGGCTGCGGGAATATACAGCAACGGTGACGTGCCTTATTCAACCAAACAATTTTATTACACTATCAACTTTCAAAATGTGGGCACAGCACCTGCAGTTAATGTAAAGACGGTGGATACGTTGGATGTGAACTTTGACCTGAGTACTCTGGAAGTTGTTCAGAGTTCATACCCCGTGCGCACGCAAATTGACAATAGCAGTCGGCAGGTAATATTTAATTTTGATGGCATTAACCTGCCTGATGCCTCCAGCAACGAACCTAAAAGCCACGGTTTTGTGAAATACGGTATTAAATATAAAAACGGTACTCCTGTAAATACCGTATTGAAGAACAGAGGTCATAATTTTTTCGATTTCAATGCAGCTGTTCCAACCAACCAAACTGCCAACAAGCTGATCGTTGTAACAGGCATAGATTCAAATACCGGGGGATTGGCTAATGTGAAGGCCATTCCCAACCCATTCAGCGAAAAGCTCACGATCAGTTCCGAAAAGAAAATAACAAGACTTCGTGTGTATAGCCTTGTTGGAGAATTAGTAAAAGAAACGCAAGGCACCAGCAATGACGTTGAATTAAGTTTCGAAAACCTTCCTTCTGCAATTTATATTATTTTGGTTGAAAGCGCCGATGGTAACGCATCGAGCTTAAAAGTAGTTAAACAATAACCTACGCTTTATTCAGGCAATAGGTCGTTTCAACCAAACCATAGACTATAAAACCAAAAGACGGCCTTGCTGCGGGGAAAGAAATTTCTCCGCAGTTTTTGTTTAACTACTGTCCAAGAAAAGACTTAAGACTTTTTACCTGGTCGGGACTTCCCAGCACAAATATTTTTGAGGATGGGATCATTTTTGTGTCGGCGCTGGGGTTCACGATATACTCGCCCATGGCGGTTTTAAATCCTACAATATTGGCTCCGCTTTTATTGCGGACTTCAAGATCTTTCAGTGTTTTATTCCGGAGCGATTCGGGAATCACGTCCAGAGCAATTTCTTCAAGATTTATTGAGTCGCCACTTTGAATGGTAATATAATCCAGAAATTCCATGACGTCGGGTTTCATCACCAGGCTTGCCATGTGCGCGCCACCTACCTTATCGGGCATGATTACATTATCGGCACCTGCAATTTTTAATTTGGCATCGCTGCCATCGTCGCTGGCGCGCGAAATAATAGTGAGCTTGCTGTTAAGATTGCGTGCCGTGAGCACAATAAACACGTTGGCGGCATCGGCAGGCAGTGTGGTAATAAGCGCCTTAGCCTTTAAAACACCGGCTTTCAATAAAATATCATCCTGTGTGGCGTCGCCGGTAATAACCAGATCAGAGAACTGATGGTTCATGCTTGATGTGAGGTTAAAATCGCTTTCGATTACCACAAAGCGCTTTTTGTGTTTTTTCAGCACCTGGGCAGCCTGGCGACCATTACGGCCATAGCCGCATATAATCACGTGATCTGATAACTTTTCAATTGTTGCACTCAAGCGTTTATTCCTGAAAAAAAGATTAAGCTCACCGTCAACCACAAACTTTGTAATGGAAGAAACAGCGTAAGCAAAAGTACCGAAACTTGTGATAATTAAAAAAATCGTAAAAATTCTTCCTCCGGTTCCAAGTGGTACTATTTCTCCATAACCAACTGTGGTAACCGTTATCACGGTCATGTACATAGCATCAATCAGGCTTGCCCTGGAAATGATCATATAACCCACTGTGCCAATCACAAACAGTCCAAGCATCAGAAACAGTGGAACGAGAAAGCGGAAATATTCTTTCAGTAATCTAAGCACTACCAACTCCTTTTTTGATTTAAGGCAACATTATCGTAATTCTTTTTCGGCCAAGCAACAAAACTGCCTCTTTTGGGGCAATCAACATTTATTAAAAATATAGATTAACGTATCAGGCCATTGAGGTCGTCAACGATCGTATTTCCGACATTCACAACCTTTGATTTTGCCTTTAATCCGCCATTCACAATCACTTCGGTGTTTGTATTTACCTGACAAAAAACGCCGTTAATGGTAAACCCCAGAAGCTCAGCTGTGCCTATATCAAATAAAAATGAGCCAGAACAGCCCAGGGCCTGCACTT
>CALMNJ010000343.1 GCA_937868675.1 uncultured Bacteroidota bacterium
CAATGGTTTGAGCCTTCGTCATTACCGAAAAAACAAGGAATGCAAATAGCGCTATTTTTTTCATCACCTCTCCGAGATTTTAATTTAAAGATACATAAATTTACACAGTGTCAAATGTAATTCATATCTCGGCTACTACCAAAGAGGGCCGCTACAAAGAGTTGATTCCACAGGTTAAATCGCTCCTAAATGACGAAAGTGATACGCTCGCCAATATGGCCAATTTTTGTGCCGTGCTCAGGGAACTTCCGGGTTTTTTCTGGGTAGGATTTTACCTCATTAAAAACAATGAACTTGTTCTGGGGCCATTTCAGGGCCCGGTTGCCTGCACACGCATCCAAAAAGGCAAAGGCGTGTGCGGCACTGCCTGGAAAAAAAACCAGTGCGTAATTGTAGAGGATGTTGCCCGGTTTCCCGGTCACATTGCCTGCAGCTCGCTCAGCAAAAGCGAAATAGTCATTCCGGTTTACACCAGCCATCACGAAATGTGCGGTGTGCTGGATATAGATAGTGAACTGCCTGCGCACTTCGACAAAACCGACGAGCAGTATCTCAAAGAACTGTTATCTTTCATCAAATTCTGAACACTTTAAAATGGACAAGCAAAGCGCCGAAGCCCGCATTAAGCAGCTTTCTGTAGAACTGGAGCAGCACAACCACAACTACTATGTGCTTGATTCGCCCACCATCAGCGATTTTGAATTTGACAAAATGCTCGAAGAACTGGTTGCACTCGAAAGCCAGTTTCCCGAACTCCTTCTCCCCTCCTCGCCCAGCCAGCGTGTGGGCGGAGGAATTACAAAAGAGTTTAAAACAGTAAAACACAAATACCCCATGTTGTCGCTGTCGAACAGTTACAGCACCGACGACATGCTCGATTTTGACCGTCGTGTGCGCGAAGGGCTCGGTATTGCCAGCGACCTGTTTTCGGAAAGTTCCGTAAATTATGTTTGTGAACTTAAATTTGACGGACTTTCCATTGGCCTTACCTATAAACACGGCGAGTTATTGCATGCCATCACGCGCGGCGACGGAGTGCAGGGCGATGATGTTACTACCAATGCGCGCACCATAAAATCCATTCCCCTTAAATTAAAAGGGCATTACCCTGAGGAATTTGAAATACGCGGCGAAATATTTTTACCAAGGCCTGTGTTTGACGCCATTAACAGGGAGCGTGAAGAAATAGGCGAAGCGCCGCTTGCCAACCCGCGCAACGCTGCCAGCGGCACCATGAAAATGCAGGACAGTAAGGTGGTGGCCTCGCGCAGGCTGGACTGTTTTCTTTACTTTTTGCTGGGCGAAACCATTCCGCACCAAAGTCACTACCAAAACCTGCAGACGGCCAAAAGCTGGGGCTTTAAGGTAAGCGGTGAGAGCCGGCTCTGTAAAGGCATTAACGAAGTGCTTGCCTTTATCGAGCACTGGGATAAAGCGCGTTACAATTTACCATTTGACATTGACGGTATTGTGATAAAGGTTGACGACCTTCAGCAGCAGCGACAGCTTGGTTTTACCGCAAAATCACCGCGCTGGGCCATTGCCTATAAATTCAAGGCCGAACAGGTAAGCACGCGCCTCAACGACATTTTATATCAGGTGGGCCGCACCGGCGCCATAACACCGGTGGCTGTGCTGGAGCCCGTTCCACTCGGTGGCACCACGGTTAAACGCGCTTCGCTGCACAATGCCGACATTATTGAAAAGCTGGACGTGCGCATTGGCGATTTTGTGTTTGTGGAAAAAGGCGGCGAAATCATTCCCAAAATAGTGGGCGTTGATTTAAGCAAACGCGACGAAGGTCTGCAAAAAGTAAACTACATTGAACGCTGCCCGGAATGCGGTGCCCCGCTGATGCGAAACGAAGGAGAAGCCAATCATTTTTGCCCCAACGATAATGGCTGCCCGCCGCAGGTAAAAGGCCGCATGGAACATTTTGTGTCGCGCCGCGCCATGAACATTGACAGCCTTGGTGCCGAAACCATTGATCAGCTTTACCATGCCGGTCTGGTAAAAAACATAGCTGATCTGTACGACCTTAAAAAAGAACATCTGTTGCCACTGGAACGCATGGCCGAAAAATCGGCGCAGAATTTAATTGAAGGTATAAACGCAAGCAAGGCCGTTGCTTTTGAGCGGGTGCTTTACGCCATCGGCATACGGCATGTGGGCGAAACCACCGCACGTAAGATTGCCCGAAAGGCGCGCAGCATTGAAGCACTCGAGAAAGCCGGTGAAGAAGAATTACTTGCCATTGACGAGGTGGGCGAAATAATTGCAAAGAGCATTGTGGCCTATTTTGCCAACGAAAACAACAAACACATTATTGAGCGGCTAAAAGCGGTGGGCCTGCAATTCAGCCTCAGCGAAGAACAGCAACAGGCCGCCAGCGATAAGCTGAAGGGGCTTACCTTTGTAATAAGCGGTGTGTTTGCCAAGCATAGCCGCGACCAGTTGAAAGAACTCATTGAATTTAACGGCGGAAAAAACTCGGGCTCCATCAGCGGTAAAACATCGTACCTGCTGGCAGGCGACAACATGGGCCCCGAAAAACTGAAAAAAGCCCAGAACCTTGGTGTAACAATTATCAGCGAAGATGATTTTGCCGCCATGCTTGAAAAATAGCCATTGTACATCATTTATATTCAATGCTCTATGGCATTGATTCGTTTTAAATCTTAGCAAGGTTGGTTATATTTGATTCATCTCAATAAAACGTTATGAGCTATCCCTATCAGATTAAAACCCGTGAAGATTATGACAAGGCCTACGCGGAAAGCCTTAAACATCCTGATTTATTCTGGGCCGACATAGCCGATCATTTCCGTTGGCACAAAAAATGGGATAAAGTACTGGAGTGGAATTTTAAAGAACCAAAAGTAGAATGGTTTGCCGGGGCGAAGCTGAATATCAGCGAAAACTGCCTCGACCGGCATCTTGAAAAAAATGCCAACACACCGGCCATTATCTGGGAACCCAACGACCCCGAAGAGCATCATCGGGTGCTCACCTACAAAGAGCTTCATTTTAAAGTGATGCAGTTTGCCAACGTGCTTAAAAACAACGGCGTAAAAAAAGGCGACCGCGTGTGCATCTATATGGGCATGATTCCGGAACTGGCTATTGCCGCACTGGCCTGCGCGCGTATCGGCGCCATTCACTCCATTATTTTCGGAGGTTTTTCGGCACAATCTATTGCCGACCGGCTGGATGATGCAAAAGCCGCATTTATTATTACCTGCGACGGAGCGTACCGGGGCGCCAAAGATATTGCACTGAAAAGTGTGATTGATGATTCGTTGGTTGGCAATCGCAGCATTAAACGGGTGATTGTGTGTACGCGCACGCGCATTCCGGTGAGCATGCTTAAGGGCCGCGATGTGTGGTGGGAAGATGAAATAAAAAAGGTGGAAACACAGGGCAATCCGTTTTGTGAGGCCGAGAGCATGGATGCGGAAGATATTTTATTTATTCTTTACACCTCGGGATCAACCGGCAAGCCAAAAGGCGTGGTGCACAGCACGGCCGGTTATTTGGTATGGACCAATTACAGCTTTGTAAATGTTTTTCAGTATCAGCCTGGTCAGGTGCATTTTTGCACCGCCGATATTGGGTGGATAACCGGGCACAGCTACATTATGTACGGGCCATTGAGTGCGGGCGGCACCTCGCTGATGTTTGAAGGAATCCCCACCTGGCCCGATGCCGGACGATTTTGGGACATTGTGGATAAACACCGGGTGGATATTTTGTACACCGCGCCAACAGCCATACGCAGCCTGATGGCCTTTGGCGCCGAACCGTTTAATGGCAAAAAACTGGACTCACTGAAAGTGCTTGGCTCGGTGGGCGAGCCCATTAACGAGGAAGCCTGGCACCGGTACAACGAACAGGTTGGAAAAAAACGCTGCCCAATTGTTGACACCTGGTGGCAAACCGAAACCGGTGGCATTATGATTTCGAACATGGCGGGCATTACACCGGCCAAACCTTCGTTCGCCACGCTGCCTCTGCCGGGCGTAAAACCGATGCTGGTTGACGAAGCGGGCAAGGTACTTGAAGGCAAGGGTGTAAGCGGCAACCTTTGCATCGAAATGCCCTGGCCCGGAATAATACGAAGCACCTATGGCGACCACGAACGCTGCCGTCAAACTTATTTTTCGACATACGAGAACAAGTACTTTACCGGCGATGGATGTTTGCGCGACGAGGATGGTAATTACCGTATCACAGGGCGGGTGGACGATGTGCTGAATGTGAGCGGACACCGAATAGGCACGGCGGAAGTGGAGAACGCCATTAACATGCATGCCGGGGTTATTGAAAGCGCGGTGGTTGGCTACCCGCACGACATTAAAGGGCAGGGCATTTATGCTTATGTTATTTATTCGGGCGGGCATTCAAATGACCCCGAACTTTCGAAAAAAGATATTTCGGCTACGGTATCACGCATTATTGGTCCAATTGCCAGGCCCGACAAAATACAATTTGTGCCGGGGCTGCCTAAAACGCGCAGCGGAAAAATTATGCGGCGGATTCTGCGCAAGATTGCCGAGGGCGAAACCGGCAATCTGGGCGACACCACTACCCTGCTCGACCCCGCACTGGTAGATGTAATAAAAGAAGGCCGGGTAACGGAATAATAAGCACACCAA
>CALMNJ010000344.1 GCA_937868675.1 uncultured Bacteroidota bacterium
AGAAAGAGGGTAACGGTTGTAGCAATGCCGGTGAGAAAAAATTTAGTTTCCACAAAACCGGTAGCGCCCCGGCAAATACGCGAATACGACATGGCCGAAAAACTGAACGCTGTTACGAGCAAACCGTGGCCAAGCAGAGGGAAACGTTCTTTCTGATAAATAAAAAACCGTTTAAAAAGCGGAGCACTGTTTTCTTCCGCTTTGCTGAATTCGTTATGCGTGGTTGTCTGCATTCAGATCGTAAAATTGAAATTAGCAAATATATAATATACCGCCCCGGCCGTAATAAAACTGTCAAAACGATCAAGCACTCCGCCATGACCGGGGATAAGCTGACCGAAATCCTTGGCACCATAAAATCGTTTGAGGGCGGAGGCCAGCAAATCGCCGGCCAGTGACGAAATCACCACGATTACCGAAACAAGCAGTGTGTTATGCAATGGTGCAGCATTCCTGCCTGTAAGGATAAACGCAGTGGCTATTGAACTGAGAGCTCCGCCAACACTGCCTTCTATTGTTTTATTGGGGCTTATGGTTGGCGCCAGCGGGGTTTTGCCAAAGATCTGACCAACGATTTGTGAGAAACCATCGAATGTAAAAACGATTGTGTAAATAAAAAGGATGCTGTCGGTATCGTCCAGTTTTGAAAAGAGATAAAAGCCCGTGCAAAGTGAAAGATAGAGTGCAACAATGGCCATAGCCGGTTTCGGTTTAATGACCCGCTGGCTTAATATAAGCCTTACAATTTCGGCTAAACCCGACAATAAAATTAGTATGGCAAGAAACTTAAAACTGGCTGTGAAGTGTATGACCGAAACAATGCCTGACACAATGAGCAGATACATCCCGTACTTTATCCACTGAGCTTTTTTTTGATCCTTGTTTAATCCTGAATTGATTCGCCACAGGGCAAGGGCTCCGATTAAAAAATACACAAGTATGATGCAACACACTTTAATGAACATGCGACTGCTTTTGTTTCTTGTACATAAAATAAATTCCCTTCAGGTTGGAACGGAGTTCGGGAATGGTGAGCAAAATATAAAGCTCTTCGGCAAAGGCCAGATAGCTCCAAAGCATCATGAAGCCGAAGTATAGGGCGTTGTAACCGAATACAAAATAGGTAAATAAAAAAATGCCTTGCAGGTAGCCGCTTATTTTAAAGGAGTAGAGGTGAAGACTGGGCATACGGCCAAAGCGGATAAAAGATACGGCTAAACCCGCAGCATAAAGCAAGGCCAGCAAAATGAAGAACACCGAGTGTCCGGAAACAAAGTCGTACTCAAACACCAGCATGCCGGCCAGTGCCAGAATAAATGTGCCGGCATCGGCTATGGAATCGAGCCTGGCACCAAATTCTGTTTCAAGTTTAAAAAGCCGCGCAATAAGTCCGTCCAGAATATCGGTGATCAGATTGATGCAAAGCAGGATTACAAATGCATCACGGTGCAGTTTTAAAATGCACCACAAAATAACCGGAAAGGCAAGCAGCCTGTATGCCGAAAGGGCATTAGGAACATTGTAAATATTTTCGCGACGGGCCTTCATTATTTTTTTCTACCGAACAAACGGTGGGCTTTTGAAAAGTTACCATTGGCAAGGGCAGCGGCTATGCTGAGTTCGCCGGCAAGTACAGTGGCCCCGCATATTTCGGCAAACTTTCGGGCGGTGCCAGTACCTTCGCAGCCAAGCATTTTAAGGCATTCGCGCTGGGTGGGTAAACCGGTGCCGCCCCCTACCGTGCCTACGGTTAAGCTTGGAAGTGTAACAGACAAATACAGATCGCCCTGTTTGGTTACTTCCATGCGGGTAATGCCCACATACGCTTCCGACACGCAGGCCACATCCTGGCCGGTTGCCATAAACAGGGCCGTGAGCCCGTTGGCGAAGTGTCCCTGAATACCAATGCCTCCGCTTTGCACGGCGCTTACCGAGGATGACTGCCAGTATTGTGCAATGTCGCCGGGGGTAGTGCCCAGCACTTCCTTCACCACTTTTTGTGTAACGGTGGCTTCGGCGGTTACCTTTTTGCCGCGCACGCTGGTGAACGAAAGCGCGGTGGCTTTTTTATCGCCGGAATAATTGCTTTCGATAAACCAGAATTCGGGTTTTATAGGACAGTTCTGAAGTATATAATTGCAAAGCGCCTCTGTACAAAGTGTTACCATATTTTGCCCTGCGGCGTCGCCGGTTTGATAGTCGAAAATGATGAGTACCTGATTACCCTCCATATTCAAACGAAGGTCTTCGAGTTTTGCAAAACGGCTTTTGCCGGCTACAATTTTTTTGAACTCTTCGGTTTGAGAAAGCGTCCATTGCATGAAGCGTCCTACCTCGTGCAGGGCGCTGAACTTGAAAAGCGGGGCGCGCTGAACGGCTTCGGTAAGGCACACCGAAACAATACCACCGCAAAGGCGCGTGGCGCGTGCGCCGCGATGATACGATGCCACAAGGGCGCCCTCGCTGGTAGCCAGGGGCACGTAAAAATCGCCCGTGGCCAGTGTGCCACGAATGTGCAGCGGGCCTATCACACCTGTCGGAACCTGTGTCATGCCGATAAAATTTTCAATGTTGCCCTGATAGATGTCCGGCCCGGGCATATTTTCTTCTCCTGAAAGCCTGGGTAATTCAATGCCCGCCTCGTTCAAAAAGTTGAGGCGTTTTTTTTGCGCCTCTTTTGTCCACGAAAGCGGCTCCGGTATTTTTACTTCGGGCATACCTGTGTTGTGATCCACAACGAGGCTGTCGAGTATTTCTTCAAAGCTCCTGTTTTTACCGAAGTGCTCTAATAAGCGCTGCGCTCTGTTTGATGGTGTTGACATAGTTTATCTTTCTAAATGGTGTGGGGCTGTCCCTTTTGGCACCTGTTATTAATGGCCCGCCAAAAGGGTCGCGCTTTCCGCTTTAGCCCCCTTGTGCTTTGCGGTGCCTGTAATGTTGCGGGGTCTTTTGGCCTTTGGCACAAAAGCCTCCTCACACAACAGGCACCAGGCAAAGCCCGGCGGGGGGCTGCCGCTTCAATCGCTCAGCCGGTTCGCGTTTTTTATACTGGTTTTATTCATTCACAAATTTCGCTTCAGCAAAAGTAAAGCGGCAGGGCAGGGGCAGCAAACGGAAGAGTGCCGCCGGTTTCTTTATGTTTTGCAAATAGTAGTGTAAAATACAAAACCTGCGGGTACTTTTAAGCCTGCCTGCATATTTTGCCTGGCGGGTTGATGGTTTTGCGTTTTTTGCAAAACAATGATACGGTAATTGCGGAAAGTTGCAGAGGTTTTGAGGGCCGTAAAAAATGGCGGATAAAATTTGACCGCGACTTCTGGGCTCCCGGTTTTCGGTGATCCAGTAAAATCAGGGTTTTGGTGTTTTAATCCGGGTACTGGGGCGGC
>CALMNJ010000345.1 GCA_937868675.1 uncultured Bacteroidota bacterium
AACTATTATATTTATACTACTTATAAACTGTAAATGAAGATCAGGTCACCACTTTTCCTGCTGTTTTTTCTTTCTTCAACAGTGATTCTGGCGCAATTTACCGGCCCCTACACATGCCCGAGCCCATATGTTTTCATGGATGGTGGAGGCGGTTTTATTAAATATTATGACCCTGCCCAACCCTTGTCGGCCAATAACCCCGGTAATACCAATATACCGACTTGTCCGGGTGGCGGTGGGCTGGCCTATATGCCAAATATTAATACAACGACACCTTCACCCACCTTTTACTCAACTGCCGGAGGTACTTACTGGTACTGGAATGGAACAACCTGGGTAAACACCGGCCATTCTACCGGTAATGGTGCTGCCGTTAACATTGGAGGATGTAATGGAGCTATTTATAACCTGGTGGGTTTTACTGGGCAGGTGTATTCATACAATGGCACAGGAGGCGGTACGCTGCTTACAACCTTGCAAAACTTTAATGGTGGCGGGCCCTATGACCTTGTTACTGACTGTAATTGTAATTTTTACGCGCTCAACACATCCGCTCCCAATCAAACACTTACCATGTACAGCCCGGCAGGGGTTCCGCTTTGTACCTACACTCTTAACGGAATGCCCAACACCACAGCAGGTGGTGGTTTTGCCATTATAGGAAACAATATTTATGTGAAAAACAATCTCGCCAACGGATTTTTTATTGGTACCATTTCAGGCTCGGTTGTAAACTTCACACAGCTTACCGGCTTTACTGCGAGCCCTGGTGATTTTGCGTGTTGCCCAACCTGCGGGGGTTCGGGTACTTTAAGTAATGTAAGTATCACACCAGGTGGTGTAATTGGTTGTGTCAATCCATCGGTCACACTGGTTGCCACAACAACGACAAGCCCGGTTTATTACCAATGGTATGGCCCAGGAATTCAGGGGCCAAGTACCAACTCTGCCATAACTGCAACAGCGGTTGGAGTATATACCTGTGTTGTTTCGGCAGGCGGCTGCCCACCTGTTTCGGCTACACTTACCAGTATTGTGGTGAGTAACGCTGTGAACATGACCGCAGTTATTTCACCTTCCGGTAATATTTGTAAGCAGGCGGGTATTCCGGTTCAACTGGTAGTTGCACATCCACATACCTCCGACATTATTGCATGGTCAGGGCCTCAGATTATTTCGGGGATTGGTACTTCAACCATCATGGCCGGTGCTCCGGGGCAATACTTTGTTACCGTAACTGATTTATACAGCGGATGCACCGCTACCGATGTGGTTACCATTGCCCAAACTCCAACGGTCAATATAGCCGTTAGTAATAATACCATGTGCGCCCAGCCAATTAATGGTTCACCAGCCTCTATTTCCTTCACCATTTCGGGGGCACCAGCTTATTCAAGCATTTCAAGTCCTAATCTTGCTCTAAGCGGTGGGCCAATTTATTACACGGCTGTTCCCACGGCTCCCTTTTCTCAAGTAATAACCTCTGCAAATGTGGCTGTAACAGGTTATAACAGTTTTTGTAATCACACAGCTTATGCAAGTTTTGCTATAATACCAAATCCAAATATCACGGTGACACCACCTACATCAAGCATTTGTCCGAATGGATTGCAGATTTTATCCGTTATTGGTGCAAGCACTTATACCTGGGCCAATGCCACCGGACTAAGCAGTACATCGGGGAATATTGTGCAATCAACGCCGCCATCTTCAATTGTTTATACAGTTACCGGCACATCACAGGGATGTTTGAGTTCATCCAAAACAGCCTCAATTGATATTTACCCACTTCCGGTAATTAATCTTAACCCACTAACATCCACCATCTGTCTTGGCAATACGGTTAGTATAGCTGCGCATGGAACGGCAACAAGTTTTACGTGGTTTCCCTCTTCAACATTATCCTCTCCAAGTTCCTCGCTTGTTGTGGTAACACCTACTCAAACTCAGATTTATACAGTCATTGGTTCATTAAACTCCTGTACAACAGTTGCCACCTCTACAGTTAATACGGTTGCTCCACCCATTGTGAATCTTTTGTTAAGCACACCAAGCGTTTGTGCTTACAACTACAATGGCTCTCCTAATTCAATAGTTGTAACCCCATCAGGTGCCAGTTCATATACACTTTTGCAGGGAAGTAATTATTCGGTTAACTCTCCTTTTGGCCCCACTATGACCATAACGCCCACCGGAACCTTTGTGTCGCCTTTCACGGCTTGTCAAACCACTTTAATTGCCAACAGCAGCGTTTGTACCGTAACACTTAATAATTCATTTAATGTCATTGGTAACCCTACCATTAATATTACACCTCCGTCAGCGAGTATTTGCCCCGGCAGTAATCAACATTATTATGCTAACGGGGCTACAAGTTACACATGGTATCCCGATCCTGCCCTTACAGTTATTTCGCCAAATCATGTAGTAGCGAATCCATATATTAATAGTTTCTTTTCGGTCGTTGGCAGCAGTCAGGGTTGTAACAGCACGGTGCGAAATGCAGTACTTGTTGTGTTGCCGGTACCAACTGTAGCGATAGTGCCCGCCCAAACAACAGTATGTGCCGGTAATTCGGTGGCCATTGTTGCAAGTGGTAATGGTACGTCATATACATGGTCTCCATCATCATTCCTTGATGTAACTTCTGGTACAGCAGTGGTTTCTACGCCCAGCACAACCACCAACTACACCGTTATCGCTTTTTTTAATACCTGCACCAACTCAGCTGTTACAACAATTTCAGCAATTTCAATACCTGTGCTTACAGTCACAACAAAGGATCCTCAAGTGTGCAGTGGTTCGCCGGCCCAGCTTAATGCAATCGGGGCCAACTCATTCAGCTGGAGCCCCTCTTCGTCTTTGAATACGGCTGTGGGCAGTGCCGTTATTGCTTTTCCTATATCAAACACCACTTACACCGCACGCGGCTATAATGGTATTTGCACCGGAGCAGGTACTGTAACCATTAAAACTGTTCCGCGCCCCGATCTTTCAGTGGAATCGCAGATAAACTCAATTTGTCCGGGTGGAACACTTTCTCTGAAAGTGTCAGGAGCTCAGTCATACTCATGGATACCGTCCGAAAATGTTTATTACGGCAATAGCAATTCAACCGTAATCGTTAGCCCATCGGTAACAACCAATTACTCAATAATAGGAGCTAATTATTCCGGAAGCGTTTACTGCAAGGAGCAGATCAATTATTCGGTAATCGTAGTTGCAACAGTAGCTGCCATTGTTTCGCCCAGTGTGGATTTGTGTCTGGGACAAAAAACCACGCTAAAAGCATCTGGTGGCAACGCTTACACCTGGACCCCATCCTATGCCCTTAACTCTACCGATGCCCCTGCGGTAATAGCCAGCCCAACCGTATCAACCGTTTATTCTGTGCACGTTTCAAATGGTGGTTTTTGTGGAAATACCGCAACTGTGAATGTGAGGGTGAATCCCAGACCAACGGTGTTTGCCGGCCGCGACACAACCTTTAATTTAAGTGACGAAATTTTTATTGGTGCCTCCGGTACGGCTAAAATGCGATGGATAGCCGGCGAAGGTATTGAGTGCGATTCATGCGTCTATACCCGGGTTCATCCAACCCATGATGGTTGTTACGTGATTGAGGCTTCCAATGATTTTGGATGTTCGGTTCGGGATGAGGTGTGTTTGGTAATAACACGCGATTACAACATTTATATTCCAAACACATTCACACCCAATAAAGACAACCTGAATGACGTGTTTTATGTTTACGGAGAAAACATCAGCAATGTGAAAATCGAGATATTTACACGGTGGGGCGAGCATATATTTACGTCAACCGAACAAGGCCAGGGCTGGGATGGTAC
>CALMNJ010000346.1 GCA_937868675.1 uncultured Bacteroidota bacterium
AAAACACGTTTTTGATATGTGTGGACGATAAGAGTGCCCTGCTTCATAAAATATCCTTTACCGATATAAGAGAACTGATTAAGATTGCAATGGAGCCAGGCTCGGCTGAAACGCGATTCTGCCTGGTTGACGATAATCGCGAAATGGATGTGATGCTTGGTCGCGACAACCGTATTCTGTCATACAACTTAAGCGGTGAATTGTTGTTTGAAAAAGAAATGCCCGAAGAAATCAGCTCGGTTATTAATTACAGCGATGATAGTTACAATTTTTATGTTTGCCTGAATGCCGAAAAAACCCAGCTGATAGTTTATGACCAGTTACGTCAAAAAGTACGTACCATTAATTCAGGAACGCTTCCCCTCATCAGCAACCTGTTTAAGGACAACAAAAAGTACCTGCTTGTAACCCATGGAAAACAGCTGAGTTGCGTGCCAGTTGATTAATTTTACTCAAGATCCCAAACACTGGGGCGTTTTTTTGTATAAAATGGCTTAAAATAGTTTTTATGCTCGAGTATGAAAGCCATAATGAAGTATATGATAACCGGGCTCCCCACCGTAAAAAATGAAAGGTAAATAAAGTACATCCTTACCGTAGTGGTTTTGATTCCCAATTTATTGCCCCACCAGGTACATACCCCAAATGCTTTAGCCTCAAACCAATGCCGGATACTATTGATCATAAACCAAAGATAATCAATAATCGGCTCAGGTTCAAGCAGGCCATGTTACTATTCTAATAGCTACCTTAGCAAAGTGAGTCAAAACCATCCGGAGATTACTTCGCTAACCCGATTGTTGAGGCAACGCCACATACAGGCTGAACTGAGTGGCTGCTTGCTGATAGCAGCTTATGAAACAAAAAAAACAAGCCTTGACCTGACACCCTGCATGGATTTGGTGGCGCTCAATCCCGCAAAACTTGCTTCGATCATACAATCAAGACTCGGCCTCAACATACGGATTTTTGCACGCCAGTGTCTGGTTCAAAAAACAGACAAAAAAATTGCCGAAGACTTTTTAAACGCATACCATCTTATGGGATCGGCGGCGAGTGGATTTAATTACGGTCTTTTTTTCAGAAACGAACTGGTAGCGATTGCCTCCTTTTCCAAAGGCCGTAAAATGAAACGTCTTCCCGGGCATTTGCGCTCTTTCGAACTCATCCGGTTTTGTAGTAAAGATGGAATAACGGTGACAGGCGGGCTGACGAAACTCGTGAAAAATTTTTGCCGCGAAAAAAATGCCGGCGATATTATGACCTATATTGACAAACAATTTTCCGACGGCGCTTCTTTTGCAAAAGCAGGTTTCCGCAAACACGGAGAAACTCCGCCTCTCGAATTTCTGATTGCTAAACAGTCGTTCGAAAAAAAACTATACAACGGCGAGTCTTACGATCCCCGAAAATACCACCTCGTGAAAAACCTGGGTAACATTAAAATGATTTTTACGCCTTGAAACAACACAATTGTATAGCCTTACTGGGCCCCACTGCAAGCGGCAAAACCCGGCTGGCGTGCCTGCTGGCCAGCCACCTGCAGGGCGAAATTATCAGTGCCGATTCGCGGCAGGTGTATCGGAGACTGAACATTGGCACAGGCAAAGACCTCGAAGAATATCGCGTAAACGGAGCACACATCCCTTATCACCTCATTGACGTGGCAGAGCCCGGCACACAATTCTATCTGCATGAATTCATGCAGGCTTTGACTGTTTGCTTTAACGACATTGTGTATCGCAACAAAATGCCCATCATTTGCGGTGGAACCGGCTTGTACCTGGACGCCCTACGCAAGGACTTTTCGCTTACACAGATTCCCGAAAACCACACACTGAGAAACGAACTGGAGCATTTGGATAAAAATGATTTGGTCCAACGATTACAAATATTTCCCGCTCAACACGTTGCTGGTATTGACACCAGCTCGAAAAAAAGAATTATTCGCGGCATTGAAATCGCCACGTTTTTAGCTATGCACCCCGGCCATGTAAAACCGCAACAACTGCCTTACCGCCCTTTGTACATTGGCATAAAACCGGATCCTGAAAAACGCCGGATGAATATATCTCATAGACTCACCCATCGCCTGAATAACGGGCTCATTGAAGAGGCCCGGGATTTGCTGGCTGATAGCATGACGCACGAGCAGTTGCAACGTCTGGGACTCGAATACAAATTTCTATCCCTGTTTTTGCAAAACAAAATCACATACATGCAATTACAGCAACAACTGGAAACAGCCATCTTTCAATTTGCAAAGCGGCAAATGACCTGGTTCAGGAAAATGGAGAAGGAGGGCGTAACAATACATTGGGTTGAAAAAAATTACAACCTGAATGAGCTGCTCGCCCTTATCGCAAAGTCATAACCTGCGCCGTCAACCTTACCGAAAACAATTTCTCAGGAACTTGCGCAGGGCTTTATTGCTCTGTCTGGGCGATTCAAGGAATCCAAAATGACCATCGTGTTCAAGGTACAGAATGGTTTTGTTTTCGATCATTTCAGTCTGTTCCATCAACTGCTCGTGTGGCAAAACATTATCCAGTTCGCCAATCACCATCATTATCGGGTAGCGAACAAATCCGAGAATCAGGTGACGGCTTGGCCGGTCGCGCATGCCGTGCAGGGCCGCTATGATGCCTCGTTGCGGTGTTTTTTTTGCGATGCCATACGCAAAAGCAACCTCTTCCTTCAGGTATTTTAGGTTTTTGGAAGCAAATAGATTTTGAATCGTATTGCGGGTATATACATTCTTATTTGCCTTCGCCAATTGAATGGCCCGCAAACGGTCGCGTTTTTTTTCTTCGCTGTCCGGATACGAAGTGCTGTGATAAAGGCAAAGTCCACGGAGGTTTTCGGGAAACAAGTCGGCAAAGGCGAGGGTTACATAACCACCCATGCTGTGTCCAATGATTACGTAGCGATTCAGATTGAGGCTGTCCATCACTGCTTTTACACACCGTGCCATCAATTCCATGCTATGCGCATAACCGAAACAGGGAGTTTGGCCATGACCGGGGAGATCAATAGCAATAACACGGTATGACCGGCTTAAATTTTCGATGGTGCCTTTCCAGATTTCATGCGATCCCAGAAAGCCATGCAAGAGCACCACAGCCCGCCCGCGGCCCCGGTCGCTAAACGTAACTTTATCATTTTTAAAAAAAGCGGTCTTAAGCATCCCTTCATCACAAATTTAATCTTATCCGAATATAATTCTGGTGATGGTGCATTAAAAATAATAAGCCGTTGAATCTATTTTGACATAACAAGTTATGTTCTCTCAATTCAAATGTAAGTCCGGGCAATCTCCGGTTGAAGTGCCCCCGGCTTGGTTTATTTAAAATGAACCGTACAGTTTTTAAATGACCGGGAGAATCCAAATCGGGCAAAAACTCTGTCAAAATCGCTGAGGTATTCACCGGCCTTGAGGTACATTCAAAGCATCAATCGGATATCCTTTTTCTTTTCAAGCACTAGGCGCCTGGTTTGCTTCTTCCTGCCGCAATCCACGCTAACACTACCATATTTTGATTAACTTTGCGTACCAAATTATGCTCGATAAAATAAATACCCTGCTCGAAGAAGTGGAAGCGGTTGCCGCCAGTACTAAGGAACAGGTGGAGGAATACCGTATCAAATGGCTTAGCAAAAAAGGTGAAGTCAGTCTCCTCTTTGAAGAATTTCGCCATGTGCCCTCAGACATTAAAAAGGATGTGGGCCAGAAACTTAACCGCCTCAAAGTACGCGCACAGGAAAAAATAAACGAGCTTAAAGAAGCTTTCGAAGGCAAAGACGAAATTAATACCCCGGCCCCCGACCTCACCTTACCGGGTTTGCCGGTAATCCAGAACGGCACTCGCCATCCACTCACCATTGTAAAAAATCAAATTACCGACATTTTTTCACGTATTGGTTTCACTGTAAGCGAAGGCCGTGAAATAGAAGACGACTGGCATAATTTTACCGCCCTGAACACTCCCGAAAATCATCCGGCACGCGACATGCAGGACACTTTTTATGTGAGCATCAATCCCGAAATGGTGCTGCGTACCCAAACGTCCAGTGTACAGGTACATATTATGGAAGGCCGGAAGCCGCCCATTCGCACCATATCGCCCGGACGTGTTTACCGCAACGAGGCCATCAGTGCCCGTGCCCACTGCCAGTTTCATCAGGTAGAAGGTTTATACATTGACGAAAAAGTATCGTTTGCCGACCTCAAACAAACGCTGCTTTACTTTGCCACCGAGATGTTTGGCGCCGACACCAAAATACGCCTGCGTCCGAGTTATTTCCCATTCACCGAACCCAGTGCCGAGATGGATATTAGCTGCACCATTTGCAAAGGCAAGGGTTGCAACATTTGTAAACAAACGGGCTGGGTAGAGATTCTTGGCTGTGGTATGGTGGATCCGCAGGTTCTCAAAAACTGCGGTATTGATGAGAATAAATACCGTGGCTTTGCTTTTGGCATGGGTATTGAACGGATTACCATGCTCAAATATCAGATAAAAGACCTGCGCCTGTTTTTTGAGAACGATGTGCGTTTTCTCAAACAGTTCACCACGGCCTGATGTATGGCCAATAACGCCCGCATACAACAGCTTCTTGAGTTTTTAAAAAGCGAGCCTTCCGACCTTTTTTTGAACTACGCCCTGGGTGTAGAGTATGCTGCATTAAATGAAACACACGTAATGGCGGAACAGCAATTCAAAAACGTGCTGGAATTAAATGCGGATTACATTGCCGCCTACTACCAGCTGGGTAAATTGCTTGAGGCGCGTGGGGCAAATTCGGAGGCATTGGCGTTTTACCGCACCGGGCTTGAAAAAGCAAAGCAGCAAAAAAACAACAAAGCCGTGAACGAATTTGGTGAGGCCATTTTTATGCTGGAAGATTAGGTCCGGTGCTTGCCGGATTCGTAATAGCTTTAGAATGGTAAGCTTAGTTGTGCCATGTTTAGTCGGCCGCCGCGCGGCGCAGCCTGTCGTTAATAGCCATCCCCAACCCAAATTCGGGCAGAAGTGCGCAAAGTACCAGTTCGGCATGGCTTTCATCGGCTTCACGCAAACACCTGAAAAGATTTATGGCCGCTTCGCGCAGGTTGCTTTTCTTTGAAAGATTAAACACCAGTGCATCGCCATAGTCCAGATGCTCATCGCCAAAACAAATTACAGCAAGTTTTTTACCAGAATGCTGTGCCTTAAGGCTTGCCAAATCGCCGAGCAAAAGGGGTTTGGACGGAGCATAATGGCTCTTTAGCTGCCCCGGTGTCCGGGGATTGCCCGATTGATTAATGCTCAGCTCCACTGGTCCGGCCACCTTTTCAATTTCTTCTACCGTAAGTCCACCCAGCCTGAACACACAAAGCTTTCCGTTTTCAATTCCAACAATGGTAGATTCCAATCCTACCGCACATACACCTCCGTCGAGGATATAATCCACTTTGCTGCCGAGTTGTTTCTCAACGTGAGCAGGCTCTGTGGGGCTAATGTAACCAAAGGGGTTGGCGCTGGGAGCGGCCAGAGGCTGATCCAGTAACCCCAGCAGTTCGAGCGTAAGCGGATGATCGGGCACACGGGCGGCCATTTGCGCCAGGCCAGATGTAACAATGCCAGGGATACTGTCCTTTTTAGGAAGCAAAATAGTAAGCGGGCCGGGCCAGAAATGACGGGCCAGCTCAATGAGGCGTTGATCGGCAGGCAGGCTGTGGGCCAGCGCCGCATCCAGAGAGTGGAAGTGCAGAATCAGCGGATCGAAAAACGGACGTTGTTTTACTTCAAAAATGCGTAATACCGCCTTTTCATTTATTGCCAGCGCTGCAAGACCATAAACCGTTTCCGTTGGAATGGCCACCAGTTTGCCGTCGCGCAGCAGGCTTGCCGCCAATTCGGTATTTTTTCCGGTCAGGGCCATAATACAAAGATAGCAATCTGGATAAAACTTTTATATTTGCCTTGCTATGGGCCGCACGGTAACTATTGGTGACAAACATTTCAAGCCTTACATCAGCTCAAAAAAAATGAGCGCCGCAGTAAAAAAGGTGGCCCGCAGCATTAACAAGGAACTTAAAAATGATGTACCGCTCTTTTTGGTTGTGTTGAATGGTTCGTTTATGTTTGCGGCCGATCTGCTGAAGGAAATCACGATCCCCTGCGAGATAAGCTTCATAAAAGTGGCAAGCTATCAGGGCACCTCCAGTAAAGGAAATGTGTCGGAGCTGATCGGACTTACCGAAGAACTCCAGGGGCGCACGGTGGTGATTGTGGAAGATATTGTGGACTCAGGACTAACCATTGATAAGCTCTTCGGAATTTTAAAGAGAAAAAAAGTAAAGCAGATAAAAGTTGCAACTGCGCTAATGAAGCCAGGCTCCTATAAAATGAAACACAAAATCAACTATATTGGTTTGGAAATAGCCAATGATTTTGTGGTTGGATACGGGCTGGATTACAACGGTCAGGGACGCAACTTAAAAGAGATACACGTTTTAGCAACTTAAAAACACGATGGAAAACATGCTGAATATTGTTTTGTTTGGCCCTCCCGGCGCCGGAAAGGGAACCCAGTCAGAAAACCTCATTAACAAATACGGGCTTGTGCACTTAAGCACCGGTGATATTTTGCGTTCGGAAATTGCGCGCGGAAGCGAGCTGGGCCG
>CALMNJ010000347.1 GCA_937868675.1 uncultured Bacteroidota bacterium
ACCAGATTGTGTTTGGATCTTATAAAGCTGAGTAAATTCACTATACAAAGAAAAGATTTAGGTCCGAAAAAAAATCAGTTCAAAACCAGGGTTTTAAACAGCTTGTTATTAATTACACGCTCTGCCATAAACGCTTATTCAGGCATAAATCCCGAACACAACCGGCAGCTTGTTTAAAGCCGGCGCGCCGGTTTTTTGCCACTCCGCTACAGTGCGGCTCAGCAGTTTTTGACTGGCCGAACCTATGCAGATACCTAGGTATAGTTTGGTTTGTTTAGCAAGGGTTGATATCAGCGCTTCCATCATCTGCACATTGCGATACGGCGTTTCAATAAAAAACTGCGCTTGCCTTTGTTTCAGCGCCAGTTGCTCCAGTTCACGTATGCGCTTTTGGCGCTGCATTTTGTCAACCGGCAAATACCCGTTAAAGGCAAAGTTCTGTCCGTTAAACCCGCTCGCCATAATGCTTAGCACAATAGAGCTGGGGCCACTTAAGGGAACCACCTCTATGCCGCGTTTATGAGCCAGTTCAACCAGCGCGGCACCCGGATCGGCTATACCCGGACATCCGGCATCACTCATCAGCCCTACATCATTTCCATTCAGCAGAGGTTCAAGAAGCAAACCCGTTTCTTCAGCTTTAGAATGTTCGTTCAGCAATAAAATGTGTGCCTTTTCAAGAGGCGCGTATCCGAATAATTTCAAATTACGGCGTGCGGTTTTAGCGTCTTCGGCAACAAAAAAATGCAGCTTTTTTGCAATATCCATGTTGGCCGGTGGGATGTGAAACAGTGGCGCATCGTCGCTGATCGGAACCGGCATCAGGTATAACTTTCCGGGTTTAATCACGCGGTAATATTAGCTAAAATAATCGTTACTTTGCGGAACAACTTTTTACACATGCTGGGACTAAAACTGGAAACGGATCCGCGCTGGGCCAACATCGCCGAAAAAAACCTTGCCGAGATACTTACCGATCATGCCTACTGCGAACAAAAAGCGGCCAGCAACGCCATCAGCATCGTTGTGGGCTGGCCCGAACATACCGACCTCGTTGATACCATGCTTGCCATCGCAAAAGAAGAACTTACCCACTTTGAAATGGTGCATCAGAAAATAAAAGAACGCGGCTATAAACTCGGCTTCGAGCGCCGCGATGAATACGTAAACGACCTGTATAAGTTTATGCGCCGGGGTCATAAAAAAGAAATTGCGCTGATTGACCGTCTGCTTTTTGCCGCCATGATTGAGGCCCGCAGTTGCGAACGCTTTAAAATACTGTCGGAACATGTAAGCGATGCCGACCTGCGGGCCTTTTACCGGGAACTGATGATTAGTGAGGCCGGCCACTACACCACCTTTCTTGGCTTTGCAAAACAATATGGCAATGCCCATGAAGATGTAAACGCACGCTGGCAGCAATGGCTCACCCATGAAGCGGATATCATTACAAGCTACGGAAAATCTGAAACCATTCATGGCTAAATTCCCCGGAAGGCAGGAGCCCGGAAGGATGGGGCTCTTTAAAACAAAATGTAAATTTTTACCTGCGTCTGCCCGTTAAAAAATGCCCGCATTCAGGAAAATACTCATTATTCAAACTGCATTTATAGGAGATGCCATACTGGCCTCGTCGCTCGTCGAAAAAATGCACCACTGTTTTCCGGAGGCCCGCATCAGCATCCTGGTGCGTAAGGGCAACGAGGGTATTTACAAAGGTCACCCATACCTGCAGGAAACTCTGGTATGGAACAAACAGAAAGCAAAACTTAAAAATCTGTTTTCCTTACTCGGGCTTATCCGCAAAAACAAATACGACTGCGTCATAAATTGTCACCGCTACGCCAGCTCCGGGCTGCTGGCCGGGTTTTCGGGATCCGCACATATTTCGGGGTTTAAACAAAATCCGTTTTCGTTTTTATTCAACCACACCGTTAAACACATTATTGGAGATGGAAGGCACGAAACCGAACGCTACAATGAACTGGTGGAAGATTTTTCGGGCAAGGAGATTTTTAAACCAAAATTGTATCCCGACAGTAACGATGAAAAGGTGGCCGCCCAGTATTTAACCACGCCTTACATCTGCATAGCGCCTGCCTCGGTATGGCACACCAAACAACTGCCGGTTTCAAAATGGGTGGAGCTTTGCAACAAAATGCCACCATCGCTTCGCATCTATCTTCTCGGAGCTCCGACAGATAGCCCAACCTGCGAGGCCATTATTAAGGAGTCAAAACATATCGAAATCATTTCGCTCGCCGGCAAACTAAGCCTTCTGCAATCCTGCGCCCTCATGCGCCAGGCCCGCATGAACTATGTAAACGACAGCGCCCCCCTGCATCTGGCCTCTTCGGTGAATGCACCGGTCACTGCCTTTTTTCTTTCTACAATACCCGCATTTGGTTTCGGCCCCTTATCCGATAATTCCATCATTGCCGAAGTTCAGGGTCTTGGCTGCAGGCCCTGCGGCATCAGGGGATTTAACCAGTGCCCGAAGCAGCACTTTAACTGTGCAAACAAGCTGGAATTGCCAGCCCTATCCTTTTAACGCATGAAAATAACCGGTAAAAACGCATTAAAGGTACTTCAGGAAAATGCCTCCCGATTTGATCCTGAAAGTTGCAGACTAAAAAACGAATGTCTTGAAACCTTAAGTAAGAGCCCCCTCCCTGCCCTCAGCCGCCTGGCCGGTTATCATGATTTGTTGTTGTTTCTGCTCGCACATCCTCATAACAGCCAAACGGTAACACAAACCGAAAAAGAACTGGCGCGTATTTCATCACAGTTAAGCAAACACAAAAACAACCCGTCTTCACAACTGGAATCCAGCGGACTGCCTTTTACCCATGTGGTCACCAGCTTTTCGCACGACATTCTGGCCTGGATATTACAACAAAAAGAACTCCGTGTGGATATAAACTCCATGACGGAAAATGCAGATGAGTTAAACGACCTGTTAAAACTTACGCTGCCTTCGTTGGAAAGGGATCAGACATCCTTCGGCTATGACGCTAACGAACTCTTCGAAAATTTACAGGTAAATACAAACCAGAAACTTCCATTTCTGATTGCCGAATTGTCAACATACCATAATCACCCGGTTTTAAAAGACTACCTCTTCGAAAAACTTGCCCTCGAACTTAAGCTCTGGTCTCACAAGAGTTCTTTTTCGCGCAGCTACAACCGGTTTTCTCTTCGTCCGTTTTTTTATCATTCCGAAATCCTTAAAAAATTCGATCATCGCAGCCTGTTTGATACCGCTTTGCCTGAAGCCACGAATCTTACAGGCACTCAGCGTGAGCAGCTGGTAAAAACAATCCGTTGTTCACTCCTGCTCATGGCCCGCGAAACCGATCCCGCCACCTACCTCGACGAATCGTCGCTGCGCTATTTTGAGCTCGAAAGAGGCATTGCCATTGCCATTTATGGAATGACCGAAACACGCCAGTTGCCATTGGAATCTTACGTGGGCTACACCCTGTTTAAAAACGGATTCCCCTCGGCCTACGGCGGCGCCTGGGTATTTGGCAAACGCGCCCTGTTTGGCATGAATATTTTTGAGTCGTTTCGCGGCGGTGAATCCGGCTATTTAATGTGCCAGCTGCTTCGCACCTACAGGCAGGTGTTCTCCATTTCTAATTTTGAAGTGGAGCCTTACCAGTTTGGCAAAAACAACCCCGACGGCATCCGCTCCGGCGCGTTTTGGTTTTATTATCGCTTTGGTTTCAGACCCATGGAGCCCGCCCTTAAAAAACTGGCCGAAAGCGAGCAAAAAAAAATAGCCGCCAAAAAAGAATACCGTTCGCCTTACAACACCATGGAACGGTTTACCGAAAGCTATATCAATCTGGAACTTGAACCCCTGCAACAAGCGTCGGTGGCCGATTTCAGCGTGTATATCAGCGCCATGATGGCGGGCAAATTTAAAAGTAACCGCGCACTCGCCATTGAGCATTGCCTTCAAAAATTTAATCTACCAAAAACAAACGCGACGGTTGAGTTTGCGCTTGTTGCCAACGCATTAAAAATTACAGATCAAAACACAATAGACTTAATTCGTGAGCTGGCAGCCGCCAAAGCAAAAGACCTTTATTATTATCAGCAACTTTTGCTCAGGCTGCTCCGGCATCCGGCTTTTAAAGCGCTTACTTAAAGTTCCCCATCTCATCCGCACTCGGGCCATAACTGCCCGGTATGGCCACATCCAGCAAACGCAAAAACACACCAAGCTGTGCGCGATGGTGCACCATCTGGCAAAAGGCGTGGCGGATGGTTTCGCCAACGCTTTCCACACTCAGCACGTTATCGCCGTTGCGCAACGTCCAGTCGGGCAACAGATCCTCGTCCTTCGCCGCAGCCAGAAACTTACGTCCTTCGGTAAAATTGTCTTCAAAGCATTTCAATAAATCCGTATTGTCTTTAATGGGTGTGGGTTCGTAGCCGCCCTCGGCAAAGTTTATTCCATTGGTGGTAAGCGCCAGCTTCACCCAGCCCGGCAATTCGGCAATGTGAGTGGCCAGCGCCCTCACGGTCATGCTTTTGGAATGGGGTTTCCAATCCAGCTTGTCGTTCGGCACTATGGCCAGCATCTTTCGTGTAGTGACCGCTTCCCGGTCCATTTCTTTCAAAAGAATTTCGGTTAGTTTCATGTGTTTGTTTTAAAATTTTAATGCAAAATAAAGGCGGCTCACTGACAACCCTATGGCAGTGTGTTTATATTTTTTTTCATTGTTGTTCAATCCATTTTTTGGGGCTTTCCCCGGCTTGCTGTTTTTAGTTTTTTAAATTGGTGGCAAGCCGGGGCCGGGCCATTCGCTATAGCCGGCATTCAACATGCCCGTACAAAGGTGGCAACAACGCGGTTTGTGCTTTGAAAATATCCCAAATCAAATCAGGCCTTTAGCATGATTCCGAAAATTGCGACTGACAATCACGATTTATTTTATGTCTTTAATTTTTTTAGGCGCCTGATGGTTGGCCCCAATTAAAACCACGGCGATTAGGAATCCTGCACATAAACAATTTAATGGGCCCGGATTTTTTACTTTTGCCTGGGTTGTGCAAGGGCCACTGGTGTTAGGCGGCGTTTTTTACCATCTGTTTACGCCAACAGTCATCTTAAGTCTGCCGAAGTGGTACTTAATTTTTCGTCTAAAGGGTCGTTTGCGATATAGCCAATAAAAGTAAAAGATTAAAAAGGGAATCCAACCAGGAAACCAGAGATAATACAAAGGCTGTGGAACGTCGATCATTTTATTTCCTTGTTTTACGAGATTCGTAGTCGGTAAGTAATTTATTTAAAGTCAATATTTTCTGTTCGCCTATAGGTTGAACTTGGCAAAGCTGTTCAACTTGGTGTTATGTTTCAGCAAGAGCATCTTTTCTTTCATATCAGTCTCCATTAAAAATTGTAAAAATAAGTCCGAACATAACAAAGTGGCAAGCTTTAGAGAGAAGCCCCCAAATTATGAGAAAGCCAATCGCTCCAAAAAAACTTTCAGGCTCAACCCAGTTCCAAGCCAACATACCGGATCCAATACTAAGGAGTATAGTTCCGATCCACATAAATGCAGTCATTGCTCCTGCATTGAAATCGTCTTGTCCCATTGTCGTAATTTTAAATTTAATAATACTCCCAGTTGTCTATAAATGCCTGCCAACGTTTTTTGCGGCTTGGCGTTCGTTTTTGCCGGCCTTAGCGTCCCGGCGAAGCGCGAGCGGAGCCAAACCATTTGTCCGCCGGCGAAATAACGCCACTAGCCGCTGTTAGGGCTCGGTTTACTAGTATTTACGTTTGTCTAATTTTAGATGATTGATACGCATTCGCTTGCCGTTCTGCGTACGAAGTTCGTTATATTTAGCTAATACGATGTCATAGAGCTTCGCAACGTCGTCATAATTGTGATGTGAAAGTCTTTTTTTAAGATTGTCTGCTAGTTCTCGTTTTTTAATCATATAGTCCAATTTAACGGGTATTGGATAAGTCCCAATAAATGGATAATGACTCAACAGTTTTAGATTATCTAGATCGTCTTGACAAAGATTAATGCCGACTCTGTCAATCATAGAAATCAAATCATGCCCATCATTAGTTATTTTCAACTTGTTTTTCAAACGATCAAAAAATGAGTTCGAGTCAATTTCGAGTAGCGTCGCTTTTAGTAATAATTCTATTGCCCTTGCCAATAAAAAATATGCGATTCGAATTTGGTCGGCGTCAACTCTTTCAATGTCTTCCTGAATGGTAGTTTCTCGCGAGTAATTGCCTTTGTCTTTATTCTCTTCAAATTCCTTGATAGTACTTAACATACTACGATAATGAGCTTCTACAGCGTGTGACGCAAGAAGTTCGGCGGATCTATACACGTCGTCTGCGTATAAAGCCCATATTGAGGAGCTTGTCGATAACGCTTCGTAATTCTTTTTGTCTAGGTTGTCATGGAGTTCTTTCCAGAATTCTTTTGTATGTCCTAACCACTTGTCGGTCATTGTCGTTGTAAACTGGGCCCTAACTCCCTCATACCCGCACCTTTTGTTCGCCTATCCGGCAAAGGGGCCTGTGTTGGAGATTGTTTCTGTATTTCTGTTTTTTGTTTCAAATGTTTAAGCTGCTCCTTAATAGAGTTACCTGCGTTTTCACTAAATAAATCACGCCGCTAATGATG
>CALMNJ010000348.1 GCA_937868675.1 uncultured Bacteroidota bacterium
TCCTTATTTTCAGCATTGCGTTTGGTATTTCGAGCGACGGTACCATCTATTTTCTTACAAAATACAGACAGGAGCTTAAAAAACATGGGCGTTCTGCGGCACAAGCCATCTCCGCAGCCATTCATGATACCGGCCTTAGCATGATTTATACCAGTATTATTTTATTTTGCGGGTTTGCTATTTTTACAGCAAGTAGCTTTGGCGGCACAGTTGCCATGGGGGTTTTGGTGTCTCTTACGCTGCTGATGTCAATGTTTACCAATCTTATTCTGTTGCCGGCAATATTGCTTAGCATTCATCACAATACCTTGCGCAAGGAAATAATCGAAAAACCGCTCATCGAGCTTGAGGAGGAGTAACAGGTACTTTACAGTGATGTAACAGAGGTATGCCAGCCCTGAAAAACAAGAAGGGCCCATAGTTTTGCCGCGTCGTCACCCGGATTATCCGAAAAAGCCGAATCCATGATTCGTTTTACAGCGCTCCAGTTCAGTATTTTTCCGTCTTCAATGCGTTCGCGCGATAACAAACCGGATTCGATTTTGCTTTTGAGCGGCCCGCTCAGCCACTTATGCAAAGGCAATTCAAAGCCCTTTTTGCTGCGCGAAAATATTTCGGGGGGAAGTAATCCGGCGAATTCTTTGCGGAGTATGAGCTTTTGTCCCTGTTTGTTTATTTTTTCTTTCGGATTCAGATTTAAAGCAAATTCCACCACGCGGTAATCCAAAAACGGATTCCTGATCTCGAGCCCATGCCGCATGCTAAAACGGTCGGCTTTTACCAGCATGTCATCGGCCAGCACGGTATGTATGTCAAATGTGTCTTCAAACGCAAAGCGCTCAAAGCTGCCATAGGTTTTAAAAAGTGAGTCGAAGTACGTTTCCGAAAAATCCAACTTAATTAGCTTCCGGCATTCGCTTTGTGTTGAAATGGAGGCTAAGAACTTTTGTTTTTCGGTTTCACTGAGTGCGGCAAGTGCAGCAAATTTTTTAAGCTGCCTGAGTTTGTTATTCAGCGCACCATCGCGCGAGCCTTTGCCTGCCATTACGGCTGCGGCCCGGGCAAAAAAACGGTTTCCGGCATTTTTGTTCAATAACAACGCGCGGTGTTTATTATACCCCTTAAACAACTCGTCGGCCCCATCGCCGCTCAGGGCAACGGTTACATGTTTTCGCGTGTAAGCCGAGAGGATGTAGAAATTAAACGCCGAAGAGTCGGCAAAGGGTTCATCAACACTATTTAAAAACGGATCAATGTGTTGCAAAAAATCATCCGCACTGAGTTTAAAAACATGGTGCCGCGATCCAATGTGCTTTGCCACCAGTTCTGAGTAGCGTGTTTCATCAAAAAACTCCTCCTTCTCGAAACCAATGCTAAAGGTGTTGAGATCGGGTTTGTGTTTTATGGCAAGGGCCGAAATAACCGACGAATCAATACCTCCGCTTAAAAAAGTACCCAGCGGAACATCGGATTGTAATCTCAGTTTTACCGCATCATCAAGCAAAGTGGCAAGCGACGTTTGATTGTTTAGCAAAGGGGCCTTATACCATGTTTCAATCCTCATATCGGTTTTTGTTACCTCAATGAGTTGCCCAGGCAATAGTCTGTAAATGTTTTTGAAAATACTGTTGGGCCCGCTGCAGTAGTTAAGCCTGAAGTAGGTGTAGAGCTGTTCCGGTTCAATATCCTGCTTTCCAACAATTTGGAGCAGCGGTTTTATTTCAGACGCAAAAGCAAATGTATGTTCGTCGTTATAATAATACAGGGGCTTTACCCCAAACCGATCGCGGGCAACAAGAAGGCGCTCTTTTTTTGAATTATAAAAGCCGAACGAAAAAAAACCGTTCAGCGAATCAAGGCAGGTTTTGCCTTTTTGTTTAAGGCTTTCAAACAGCACTTCCACATCGCCGTGAGTGTGCAGACTGGCGAGCTGGCTGCCCAAGGCTCTGTAATTAAAAATTTCGCCATTAAACGCCAGCAGATGTTCCATTTGCTCATCACAAAACGGCTGATTGCTGGCGGCGCTGGTGTCAATAATGCTCAGCCGGGCGTGGTAAAGCGTGCAGGAATTATTGCTCTTGTGGGCCTGAAAATCCGGACCACGGTGTTTCAGTAACTGAAGCACCTTGGCGTCGGGCACTCGTTTTAATCCATTGTTTTTGTAAAATACACCCGCTATACCGCACATAATGTTATTGGGCAAATGTAACACGAAGCTGCCAGAATGGAAAGTCTGCTAATGGTTTTCGGGTATTGACGGTCTGGGTAAAAAATAATTACCTTAGTTCGCGCATATTGACA
>CALMNJ010000349.1 GCA_937868675.1 uncultured Bacteroidota bacterium
GTATATAAGCGCACGGGAACTACCTGGACCGAAATTTCAGGGAACATCAACATTTCACAAATATATCGCCTCGGCATGTCGTCGCTAACGCCAAACAAGTGGATTACCGGCCACCAGGATAACGGTACCAGCATTTGGAACGGAAGCACATACAGCGCTGCGCTTGGTGGCGATGGCATGGATTGCTTTTACGACCGCACCAACAATAACAATGTATTTGGCGAGTATCAGAACGGAGGCATGCAGCGCTCCACCAACGGAGGCATATCATGGAGTTCGGCCACTTCAGGGTTAAGCGGAACTGCGCCCTGGCTGACCGTTTGGAAACAGGCCACGCAGCAAAGCTCCAATGTGCTTTATTGCGGCCTGCAAAACCTGTTTGTATCAACCAACCTGGCGGCGAGCTGGGGAACACTTGCACCATTTACAGCTACTACTGCAATAAGAGAATTTGCCATTGCCCCGTCGAACAGTTTAGTGATTTATGTATTGAAGAGTTCGGGTATTTATAAAACAACAAACGGTGGCAGTTCGTGGAATACGGTTACCGGTACAGTTCCTGTTGGTTCTGGTGCTCCCGAATATGTTTGCGTTGATCCCAGCGACCCTAACAACGCCTGGGTAGTTTTAAGCGGCTACTCCAATGGCAACAAAGTGTTTGTAACAACCAACGGCGGCACCAGTTGGGTTAACTATTCCGGCAATCTACCCAATATTCCTGCAAATTGTATCGTATATGAGCCCGGCACTAATGACAGGGTTTATGTGGGCATGGATGTGGGGGTTTATTATCGCGACAACACCATGTCGAATTGGGTTCTGTACAATACGAATCTACCTAACGTTCCAATATCTGAGCTCGAAATTTCACCTGCCTCCCCCACACTGCTTCATGCGGCCACATACGGTCGCGGAGTTTGGGTGGCGAACCTTTACGCACCGGGCGCTCCACCAGTGTGCAACTTTTCGGTCACCGCAAATTCTATATGCGTCAGTGCTGCCACAACATTTACCGATCTTTCAACGCAAACACCAACGGCCTGGTTATGGAGTGTACAGCCTTCTGCCGGTGTAACGATCAGCTCACCAACCGTGCAGAATCCGACAATCACATTTCCTTCGGGCGGCACTTATACGGTTACACTTTTAGCATCCAATGCGTACGGCTCAAACACGTTTAGCCAACTATATACGGTTAATGGATTACCTTCTATTGTGATTATCGGTGCCACACCAAGCATTTGCCCGGGAGCAAGCATTGGGTTTACAGCGAGCGGTGCGAGCTCATATACCTGGAGCAACGGAGGCGGCAATTCGGCAACAGCCACCTATAGTCCCACATCACCAACTGTTTATACGGTGAGTGGAAGTGTAAACGGATGTGCGGCCAGTAAAACCGTCGGAATTTTGTTTTATAATCTACCTGTGCCTGTAATCAACGGCCCAGACACTGTTTGTGTGGGCGATCAGGCTTTGTTAACAGCGATAAGCGCAAATTCCTATACCTGGAGTACGGGAGCTGTCAATATATCTTCGGTCTATGTTTCACCAACAACTACAAGTGTTTACACTGTTACAGCGACAGGTAACGGAGGATGCAAGGGGTCAGCCTCACTTACTGTTGTGGTAAATCCTGTTCCACAGGTTACCGTTACTTCGGCCAGCAGCCTAATTTGTGCAGGCGAGGAAATAACGCTGAATGCCGCCGGAGCCCTTAACTATGTGTGGCAACCAGGTGGCGCAACGGGAAGCACTGTAAGCTATACTCCCAATATAAGTTCTACGTATAGCTGTGTTGGTACAGATGCCAATAACTGTAATAATGAGGCGTCCATTACCATCAGCGTTTCAATTTGTGAATCACTTGAAAACAGCCTACTACTTAATAATATACGGTTGAGCTTATATCCCAATCCGGCAAAGACCATGGTAAACATAAGCAGAGAGGGAAAAACCAAAGATCAGATTTTATTTGAACTGATGGATGCCACCGGAAAAGTGTTACTGTCGCAGAACCTCGAATTTGGCCCGGAAGAAAAAGCAGAGATTTCTCTTGCGTCATTCGCCGGCGGTATGTACTTTGTCCGATTATCTGCCGGCAGCAAAAACTCCAGGCTCTTTAAGATTGTGAATGAATAGCGAAAAGCTGATTATAAACTCCGTTAAAAGTAGAACGTCTTGCCCAAGTCTTTGATAAAAATCTTAAACCTGCTTTCAATCAAAAACCTGTTTATTATCGTATTGCCCAAATAAAGACAAGAGGGCTTAAAACGAAAAAGCCCCGCATATAGCAGGGCTTTTTAATTTAAAGGGGGAAATCGCTTATTTTTTCGCAGCGGTGGCTGGCTTCGCAGCAGCGGCTGGTTTCGCAGCGGCGGCTGGTGCAGCGGCAGCTGGAGCAGCGGCTGCAGGAGCAGCGCCGGCAGCTGGTGTTTCTTCAACGGCAGCACGTGTAGTATTTACACTCACAACCGAAATGTTTTTAGGGTGTAATAATGTAATACCATCAATATTGATATCACCAGCTGAGATTGACTTGCCAATAGCAAGTTTTTCAACATTAAGATCAATTGATTCTGGAAGTTTAGACACCAATCCTCTTACTTTTACCTTACGGAGCTTCACTGTAAGTTTTCCGCCTGCTTTAACGCCTTCGGCCTGACCGGTGGTTTTTACCGGGAGTTTTACAGTTACCGGTTTATCTTCCACCACGCGGAGGAAATCGGCGTGAATGAGGTTATCGGTAATGCGGTGAAATTGTGCCTCCTGCAATACTGAACGATACGTTTTACCGTCAACTGTAATATCAACCAGATTTGTGTCGGGCGTATAAATAATGTTTTTGAAGTGACGGATGTCGGCGCTGAAGTGAATTTGCTCACCACCACCGTACAACACACATGGAACCTGACCATTGGCCCTGAGAGCCGCAGCATCTTTTTTCCCTACGTTCGCTCTTGGCGAACCGCTCAATGATACTGTTTTCATTTTTATTTGTTTTGTTTTTTTAGTGACCTGCTAAAGCTTCCCGGGCGGCCATGCATGTCGTTTTTATTTAATTTATCCGGGCTTGTTATTGTATAAAATTGGTACTTATTGATTCGTAATTATGAACACTGTTTATCACCTTGGCAAACAAATCGGCCACACTCAGTATTTTTATTTTGCTGCTTTGCTGTCGTTGAGGAATAGTATCGGTAATAATCAATTCAGTAAGTTTTGATTTTTCGATGTTTTCGTATGCTTTTCCCGAAAGCACGCCATGCGTACATATGGCGCGAACGCTCAGTGCTCCCCTGTCCATCATCATTTCAGCAGCCTTACAAAGAGTTCCGCCGGTATCAACCAAATCATCAATCAATACAATATTGCGTCCTTCAATTTCTCCAATGGCGGTCATGCTTTCCACCACGTTGGCCTTGGCGCGTTGCTTGTAACAAATCACAAT
>CALMNJ010000350.1 GCA_937868675.1 uncultured Bacteroidota bacterium
CCTGGAAAAACGGGGTTGTACGAGGGCTCAAAAAGTTTATCCCCGATGGTACACAAACCGGTCACAGCTGTCCGCAATGCCAGGAAAAGAATTTGATTGTGTATAAGGAAGGTTGCATGACCTGCACCTCCTGCGGTTATAGTAAGTGCGGATAGAATATCTTTAAAAACAACTCGTTAACTTATTCCCTCGCCACGGCTCTTTACGGGCCGTGGTTTTTTTATGAAACCGCCAGTTAAAACCGTTTTTTATGATAGTCAAAGGTTTGGCTGTCGCGGTAGGCGATAAATTTTCGTGCAATAAGCAGGAAAATGGGCAGGTTGTTCCGGTTCAGGTAATCAATAGCATCGGGCCTTGAGTTGCAGGCTTCGGCCAGTATGGCAAGGAGTTGAAAATCGTTTTTCTGTAACCATGCATAGGCTTTCGGGTCGCCGTCGATAGCGCGGTCGAGGGCAGCGAAATGCGGGTACCCGTTTTTTAAAAGCCATCCGAATGCATCTTCGCTGCCGCGCATGCTCATGCTCAGGGCACCAAGCTCAGGATAACCGTTTTGCATCAGCCAGTTAAATATCTCCTGGTTTCCGCTCAGGGTTTCGGCAAAAGCTAACAATATTTTTGGCTCGTAGTCTAACATGAGGGATTTGAGGATTTTATAAGTTCAATGCCTTCGGCGTTTCAGGCTTTGCGTTTCAAGGGTTCAATGGTCTCATTTAGAATAATTACCACATCATCATATTATCGCATTAACAAATTACCGCATTATCAATAAAACACTTCTACATTTATTCCAATCGCTTCAATTCTTTTTGACAGGGCCTCAAACTCTGCTTTGGGAACTTTTTCGAGGGTTTTGTAAGGAGTCTGGCGGTCGATGGGATACAACATGACCAACTTAGGTTTTATTTCTTCAATATGCTGTAACCATAACGTAAGTTCTTCATCGGTAGTATTATCAACTGTTTTTCCATCCACTTCGCCGCGAATAAGCATGGTTTGTATGGTCAGGTTTCCTCCGAAACTTTTTAAACCATCAACCACTTCGTTCAATGTAATTGTATTCGTCGGGCGGTTAATAGCCTGGAAAGTGGCATTAGTGCCGGCATCGAGTTTCAAAACATTGTTATCAATGCGAAGCAAAGCCCTTTTCACATTTTCACGGCCAAGGCGCGTGGCATTTGAGAGCACGGTGATTTTAGCCTGTGGGAAAAATTCATCCCGCAGTTGTATAGTGTTTTCAATAATGGTTTCGAAACCGGGATGAAGCGTGGGTTCTCCATTTCCTGCAAAAGTGATATTGTCGGGGATAAGTCCGCCCGAATTTAACGCTATAAAACGGTTACGCAGCGAAGTGTTAATTTCTTCGGCAGTAAAAAGTATATTTTTCTCTTTTTTATGATCTTCATTCAGTCCGCATTCGCAGTACACACAGTTGAACGAGCACATTTTGCCATGCAGCGGCAAGAGGTTAATCCCGAGCGAAACCCCGAAACGGCGGCTTTTTACCGGGCCAAAAACAATTTCATCAAATAAAATTCCTGACATAATTCACTTTACTGCTTCTGTTAATGACGGTTGGCTGCAGCAGGGTTGCAAAGGTACATTAAGTAACTTTCGGAAGGGTAAAAAGCATAAAAATGATTTTTTGGCTTGAAAAATCCAATACTCAAATAGGAAAGCCCCCTTCCTGAATGTGGGTTAAAGTTAAACAGGATCAAATGGTTTTGATCTTACAAAGGCGAACACGTATCATGCTGTAATACAGCATTTATTATGCATTATTTCTGTTTTTATCGGGGCATGATTGTCGCGTTTGAGATTTGATTTCGTGAAAAGGACTCACATGCCTTGCCAATTATTCGGTTATAAATACTACTTTTGAGTACTTAAATCATTTATAAATACTGAATGCTCACCATCGACCAGATAAAGACTCCGATAGCCTCTTATATTGAAGAGTTTGAAAAGCATTTCCGCGCTTCGATGAAAAGCCCGGTTCCGTTGCTCAACACCATTACCCGCTATATCATAAAGCGCAAAGGCAAACAGATGCGGCCCATGTTCGTTTTCTTTTCGGCCAAGGTTTGCGGCGAAGTAAATCAAAGTACGTTTCACGCCGCTTCGCTGATTGAGTTGCTGCACACGGCAACCCTTATCCACGACGATGTGGTTGACGACTCCAACGAGCGCCGTGGATTTTTCTCACTGAATGCCCTGTGGAAGAATAAAATAGCTGTGCTGGTAGGCGATTACCTGCTTTCGCGCGGATTGTTGCTCTCCCTGGAAAACGAGGAATATCATTTGCTGAAAATAGTTTCGAACGCTACCCGCGAAATGAGCGAAGGCGAACTGTTG
>CALMNJ010000351.1 GCA_937868675.1 uncultured Bacteroidota bacterium
GAAAAGATCAGTGGGACGAGGTAGAGGAATTTATCTGTAACGACTGCCGGTATGATCACAAGAAAAAAAGCGACTGGACGGTCGAAGGCCCTTCGGCGGTGAGCCGGCATTCGGTCATTTCACAAAATCACTATCAGCACCTCAACGAACTTAAGGTAAAGGCCATGAAAGAGCAGGAGGCTCTTGGATTTATGGATCTGCACAAAAAACCATAACGTATGCTTGAATTCATCATATACAAATCAATAATCTGCATTGCAATATTTGCACTTTCACTGGGAATTGCAGCATATTCAACGTGGTGGGAACGAAAATTTGCAGGCCTTTTGCAGGATCGCTGGGGCCCAAGCAGGGCGGGATGGCAAGGACTTTTTCAGCCACTGGCCGATGGAGGCAAAATGCTCTTTAAGGAGGAGATAATTCCAAACGTATCGAACAAATTTTTGTTTGTGCTGGCACCGGCCCTCTTTATTATTACTGCGATTGTGGCCGGAGTGCTTGTTCCGTGGGCACCACCGGTTAAAATTGGCGACACGTTTTATCCATTCCAGGTATCGGATGTAAACGTAGGCGTTATCTTTTTGCTGGCCGTTACATCAATAGGTGTTTATGGAGTTATGATCGGGGGCTGGGCTTCCAACAACAAATATTCATTGCTCGGCGCCATCCGAGCTTCTGCGCAAATGATCAGCTACGAGCTCGCTATGGGCATCTCCATTATTGCTTTAATAATAAGTGCCGGAGGCACATTGAGTTTTGGGGAAATTGTAGCCAATCAGGATGCCGGGATAGCCAATGTAGTTTGGCAGCCCCTTGGCTTCCTTATTTTCTTTATCTGCGCATTGGCCGAAACCAACCGCGCGCCATTTGATCTTGCAGAGTGTGAAACGGAGCTGGTTGGGGGTTATCATACTGAATATTCGGCGTTTAAACTGGGCCTCTTTTTGTTTGCAGAGTATATCAACATGTTTGTGTCGTCGGCGGTAATGGCCGGGTTTTACTTTGGCGGCTACAACTTCCCGTTTGCTCATGAATTTTACAATGCGCTTGGTTTGCAAACTGGCGACTGGCAGATTTCAGCTATCGGATTTTTCGCATATTTTGTAAAAACGCTCATCTTCATTTCAGTGTTTATGTGGATACGCTGGACGATTCCGCGTTTCCGCTACGATCAGCTGATGAATCTGGGATGGAAAACATTGTTGCCTATTTCGCTTCTTAATTTAGCTATTACGGTTGTAGTAGAAATTATAAGGGGAAACATAAAATTTTAAACGAAAGCGATTCCTACAATTAAACCAAAAACAAATACGATGCAGTTAACCAATAGAAGTAAGGTCGTATCGCACAAAGAAATGACAGTGGCGGAAAAAATTTATTTTCCCGCCATTATCAAAGGCATGGCTGTTACATTCAGTCATCTGTTCCATAAACGCCCCACTATTATGTATCCGGAGCACGAACGAGGGTATGCACCTGTATATCGCGGACAACATGTGCTGAAGCGCGATGAAAATGGCGCCGAACGTTGTACTGCCTGTGGTATGTGTGCGGTAGCGTGTCCTGCCGAAGCCATTACAATGGAAAGCGCCGAGCGGAAAAAGGGAGAGGAGCATTTGTACCGCGAAGAAAAATATGCGAGCACCTATGAGATAAATATGCTGCGCTGCATTTTTTGCGGACTTTGTGAAGAGGCCTGCCCCAAAGAAGCGATCTTTCTTACTGACCGGATTGTAAACACTGAATTTGAACGCGATGATTTTGTTTACGGAAAAGACAAACTGGTTGAAAGAACTGATAAGCGGATTGATGTAACGAAGCGACAAACGCCTGAAGTGCTGGCGTTTAAAAAAATACCCGGACTCAAGCACAATGAAGTTTACACGGGCAAACTGGAAAAGGGAAAACATTAAACGCATAACGCATAAATAATATATGTTAGGATATACAATAACACAATGGCTTTTTGGGATACTATCCTTTTTAGCCATCATGTTTGCACTTATGGTGGTGTTTAGCCGCAGCCCCGTAAACTCGGTACTTTATCTGGTGCTTACATTTTTTTGCATTGCCGGCCACTATCTATTAATGAATGCACAGTTTTTGGCCGTGGTGCATATTGCGGTATATGCCGGGGCCATTATGGTGCTGTTCCTGTTCGTGATTATGCTCATGAACCTGAATCAGGATAATGAGCCGCAGAAGACCGCCCTTTCAAAAGCGATTGCAGCTTTAATAGGCGGCATGCTTCTGTTTGTGATGGTAGGTGCACTAAAGGGAACCGAAAATCTTAATCTGCAGCCCCAAAGTAATGCCACCGAAATAGGATTGGTTAAAAACCTGGGTAGGGTGCTTTTCAGCGAATATCTGTTCCCATTCGAAATAGTGTCGGTATTATTGCTTGCGGCCCTGGTGGGCGCAATCATGTTAGGTAAAAAGGAGGTTAAGTCATGATCAACGGAATCCATATAAATTATTACATGATGCTGAGCACCATACTCTTCATCATTGGTGCTATAGGCGTTATGTCAAGGCGTAACACCATTATTCTGTTTATGTGTGTTGAGTTGATGCTTAACGCCGTTAACCTGCTTCTGGTGGCGTTTAGCACCCTCCATAATGATTCAAGCGGGCAGGTGTTTGTATTCTTTATTATGGCGGTAGCTGCAGCCGAGGTGGCTGTGGGACTTGCCATATTAAGTATGATCTACAGGAACATAAAAAGTATTGACACGCACCTGTTGGGCAATTTGAAGAACTAAAGAAGAAATTATATGATCAAACTAACAGTACTTATCCCACTCTTTCCGCTGCTCGGATTTCTGATCAACGGATTTTTCGGTAAAAAAATATCGAAGGGTCTCAGCGGAGCTATCGCCTCACTCAGTATTCTGGCATCATTCATTATTTCTGTGCTGGTATTTGTAGAGCTTCAGGGAGCCGAACAAAAACAACAGGTAGTGAATGTGTTTTCGTGGATCAATTCGGGAACATTACAGATTCCTTTCGAATTCCTGGTGGATCCGCTTTCAACGGTTTTTCTTCTTATTATAACGGGCATCGGCTTTCTCATTCATGTTTATTCAACCGGGTATATGCACGACGACGAGGGGTTTCCCAGGTTTTTTACCTATCTCAACCTCTTTGTGTTTTTTATGTTGCTACTGGTTCTGGGCAACAACTTCCTCATCACGTTTGTAGGTTGGGAAGGCGTAGGTCTTTGTTCGTATCTGCTGATTGGTTTCTGGTACAAAAATACCGCATACAACAATGCGGCTAAGAAGGCCTTTGTAATGAACCGAATCGGTGACCTTGGCTTTTTGCTTGGTATTATTCTTATTTACATCACGTTTGGCAGCATCAGCTATACCGAAGTGTTTGAAAAGGCAGGAACAGCCAGCGTGGCAACAGTAACTACAATCGCCCTGCTTCTGTTTATCGGCGCCATGGGCAAGTCGGCACAGCTGCCGCTTTACACCTGGCTGCCCGATGCCATGGCCGGGCCAACTCCGGTGTCGGCGCTCATTCACGCAGCGACCATGGTTACTGCAGGCATCTTTATGGTGGTGCGCGCCAACGTGTTTTATTCCATCAGCGAAACCGCCAGCATGGTTGTTGCGGTGGTTGGGGTTATTACAGCGCTTTTTGCCGCAACTATTGGGTTGTTGCAAAACGACATTAAAAAAATTCTTGCTTACTCAACCGTGTCACAGCTCGGACTTATGTTCCTGGGGCTTGGGGTTGGGGCATACAGCTCATCGGTGTTTCACGTAACAACACACGCGTTTTTTAAAGCCCTGCTTTTTCTTGGAGCGGGCTCTGTAATACACGCCATGGGCGGTGAGCAGGACATCCGCAGAATGGGAGGACTGAAGGGGAAAATAAAAACTACTTACCTCACCATGCTTACCGGTACCATTGCGATCAGCGGCATCCCACCTTTCAGCGGCTTTTTCAGTAAGGACGAAATACTTGCCCACACGTATGAGCATAGCAAAGTGCTTTGGTTTTTGGGTATGATGGCATCCATGCTTACCGTGTTTTATATGTTCCGCCTTATTTACCTGACGTTTTGGGGTAAATTTCGCGGCACACATGAACAGGAACATCATCTTCATGAATCACCGTCTTCTATGACAACACCATTGATTATTCTGGCGGTGCTTTCGTTTGCTGGTGGGCTTCTCGGCATTCCGGAGTTTTGGGGAGGGCCTAACTGGATGCATCACAATCTTGAACCGGTAATACTGAGGCCCAATTATTCAGTACTCGATCATACCATGGAGTGGACGTTGATGGGAATTGCGGTAGCCGCAGCTGTAACCGTTTGGTATTTCGCCAATCAGCTTTACGTTCGCTACAAGGTGCTTCCTGTTGAAAGGGAGGAAGAGCTGAAAGGGTGGCAGAAATTACTGTATCATAAATATTATATTGATGAAATTTATGACTATCTGAT
>CALMNJ010000352.1 GCA_937868675.1 uncultured Bacteroidota bacterium
GGTGCTCACGGGTACCACAGGTTATCAGCCCCTTCTGGCAAAGTTTACTTGGAATACAGATTGCTCCCATATCCGCAACCAGCCTTACAATAATGTTTTTAAAGCCACCGATAACGGCTCAACAAAGCAGGTGTCGTTTTCTTCCTACATAATAAAAGTGGTACCCCCTGCCATTAAAGGAGTTACGGTTTCACCTCAAGGCACCAGCATGATTATTAATTGGCTGCCGGCACAGTGTAACCCTACAAACAACCCCATAGTTGACTACAAAATATACCGTAAAGAAAACTGCGATCCCTTTGTTCAGGATCCCTGTTCGGAAATAATCCCTGCATCCAGTGGATTTAAACAAATAGGACAGGTAGGCAGCACAATAACACTGTTTACAGACAATAATGGCGGCGACGGGTTGGTCGTTGGGCAAAACTACAGCTACCTTGTGGTTGCTTTTTACAGCGACGGAACGCAAACCTTTGCCAGCAAATCAGTATGTGGCACCCTTAAGCGGGAAGTGCCCGTGATTTTAAATGTTGATGTGCTTGGTACCGGAACAAACGGCAGCATTAGGGTAAAATGGATGAGACCACGTACCGATGCCGGAAATTTTGACACAATGAAATACTTGCCGCCATACCGGTTTAAATTAATTCATTACATACAGGGGGGTACTCCCGACACGGTTTTTACCGTAACAAAAAACAGTGTCTTGCAATTGGATACAGTGTTTGATCATTCAAACATCAACACCTCGTTGAGTATGGAAACCTATCAGGTGGAATTTATGTCGCGTAGTACCATCATTGGCTTTTCACAAAAGGCAACCTCCGTTTTTTTGACAGTAAGCCCTTCCGACCGCCGTATGGATCTGAGCTGGGATTATAAAACTCCCTGGAAAAACAATCTTTTCACCATCAAGCGCAAGTCACCAGGCACTTCAACATTCATTACCGTAGGAACAACTACCGCACAATCGTATACCGACGAAAACAACATTGTAAACAAATACAATTATTGTTACATAGTAGAAAGTGAAGGGGCTTATTCGGATCTAACCATACCTAAACCTCTCATTAACAACTCACAGGAAGCTTGCGCCACCTCGACCGACAACGTTGCCCCTTGCCAGCCGGCCATGCAAATTGGTGCCGACTGCCCCAACCTTCAGGTAAAAATTCAATGGAAAGATGTTAGAAAGATATGTAGTCGCAGTGATGATGTAATTGCCTATGAGGTCTTCTATAAACCAACCGTTGGTTCAGAGTTCATTCTTAAAAAAACATTTACGGTAACTCCTGCTGATTCGTCTTTTGAATACATACCAAACGAGGATGGTGAGTACATTTCAGGATGTTATGTGGTGGTAGCGGTTGACTCGGCAGGAAACAACAGTAAGCTTGCCAATGATTTTTGCATTGACAACTGTCCCATTTTTGAATTGCCGAACATTTTTACACCCAATGGCGATAAAGCCAACGATTACTTCAAAGCCATTCGTGTGAGACAGATTAAAGAAATAGATCTGCACGTTTATGACCGATGGGGTAACCTTGTTTACATGACCACGGACCCATATTTTAAATGGGACGGAACGAGCATCTTTAGCAATGTAGAAGTAAGTGAGGGTACCTTTTTCTACATTTGCGATGTTTACGAACCACGGGTGCGTGGCACTGTAAAACGAACGTTGAAGGGCAACGTGCAAGTGGTTCGGTAAGGCATTCATCTTTTGCGCATCTTGAAAAGAAACAGGCACATACTAATTCTTGTTTTAGTAATGTGCCTTGTGCCTGTACTCAAGGCAACCCATAACCGTGCGGGCGAAATAACCTATAAGAGAATTGCGCCTTTTACCAAAGTGATTAGCGGCAACACCGTTAATGTTTACAATTACCGGATCAGGGTGGCGCTTTATACAAACGATGGGCAGGATGTTGTAGATCACTGCCGCGTTACTATTTATTTCGGCGACGGAGATTCGGCGCTGGCTTATCGCAAAAACGGACTTGCCGGCGGCTGTTCAAACAACGACTGCTCACCCATAGTTCCGTGTGGCGAGGTCATTCTCAACACCGGCAGTTATGTTGTAAAAAAAAATATTTTTGAGTATGACCATACCTATCCCGGAGCCGGAACGTTTACCGTTCGGGTAACCGACAACGCGCGTAACGAGGGCATTGTAAACATTCTCAACTCTGTAAACCAGCCCTTCTATGTGGAAGCATTGCTTCTGATAAACAGTTTTACAGGGCCAAATTCATCACCCGATTTTTATTACGACCCCATTGACAGAGCCTGTATTGGGCAATGCTTTCAGCATAACGTTGGCGCGTTTGATGCCGATAAAGACAGCCTGAGCTATGAAATTTCTACGTCACGTGGAGCCAATAGCAAAACGCTGCCAGGTTATAGTTTCCCAAACTTTATGGGTGGCACTTACACCATGGATCAAAAAAGCGGATTGCTGCAATGGTGCACTCCAGTGCAGCAAGGGGAGTATAATCTGGCGTTAATAGTAAAAGAATGGAGAAAGGGAACAAATGGCCAGCGTTACCTGATTGGGTATGTTTTTCGCGACATGCAGGTGATTGTAACTAATTGCCCTAATCAGCATCCACCACTGGTCGCTCTGCCTGCCGACACTTGTGTGGAAGCAGGAGCGCTTATTATGAGCGATATTTTTTATTCGGATCCCGACACCGGAGACACACTAAGAATTGTCGGTAACAGCGGAGCTTTTGCTCTGCCCGGACAGGCTACACTATCAGGTACCCTTGGCGTTGCGCAGGCCGCACAAAACCTTTCGGCAAAATTTAAATGGCAAACACGTTGCGAGGATATCAGTTCAATACCCTACAATACGGTTTTTAAAGTTACCGATAATGGTAAGCCGCCTCAATCAAGGTATGCGTCATGGTTCATTAAAGTAATTCCGCCCGCCATTAAAAACATTACAGCCCAGCCGATTGGTACCGCAATAAAAATAAGTTGGCAGGCAGCAGCATGCAACGCCACTAGCAACCCATTG
>CALMNJ010000353.1 GCA_937868675.1 uncultured Bacteroidota bacterium
TTACCCACCGTTTTTTCGCGGGTTTTGTTAAAGTCTTCGTTCTTTTTTGTAATGTATTTTATGTATCCAAAAAAGTCTTCGTTCTCCTTGTTGCCTGTTGCTTTGAGGTTTTGAACCACATTGCCGGCGTCGGTATTGATTGTAAACTTCTGATTCTCGTTAATGAAAAAATCGAAATAAATGCTTTTTCCCTGGCTCACCAAAGTATAAACACCCCTCTCCAGCTCTTTGGTCCCCTTAAAAACAATTTGACCGTTCTTTACCTTTTTGCAGGTATCCGAAATGTACTGCTGATCAAAAGTGTACTTAACAAGGTACGCCATGGTATCCTTGCAGCCCTTGAAGTTAATCCTGATATCGTAGCCGCCGGTTTGAGCCTTTGCCGTTCCTAATAATGCCGTTGCGGCGAGTGACAAAACGATTCTTTTCATTGTACTGTTTTATTTGATTTTAGTTAGTGTTTTTTTTTGCGTTTTTTTCAATTTCTTCAAGCTTGTTCAATATGTCAACCACATTTTCAGTGGCCAGTTTTTTACCGATAATACGTTTTTCTTTATCGAGCAGAAAAATTACCGGTGTGCCCTGAATATCGAAGCGCTCCTTAAGGTTGTTTACATGCACCGGATCGAACACATGAATGAAATCGGTAAGCTTTTTTTCGACAATAAATTTTTTCCAGTTCTTATAAAGCTCATCTTTGGTTTGTACGGCAAATACCTTGAAGTCTATCTTACCCTTTACTGCCTTGAGGTCTTCACTTAACTTAGGCACCTCGGTTTGGCAGTGGCCGCAATCCTCGGCCCAGAAAACCAAAATGGTGTATTTGGCTTTTACATCATATAACTTTTTGAACAATTGATTAAGTTCGGCAGCATTTTTATTGTAAAGGTAAGTAGCCCCTCCGCTCGTGGTGGCAGTATCAAAGCCCATTCTGCGCACCCTGTCGCCATTTGCAGTGTCTATGGCATAAAAATCAGGCACCATTGCTCCGGGCAAGAGATTACGCAGGATATCCACGCGCTCTTTAATTTTCTTCACGGTTTCGTCGGAGTAATAGCCATTTGTTTTTCCACTTATAATATACTTGTCCGCCAGATGTATGAACACCTTTTCCATTGTGTTTGACTTACCGTACTGATCAAAGCTCATGGCCTTGTCGGTTTCATACTTATATGTAAAATGCCCTACAAGTGTATTAAACATGGTGCTGCCGGGCTCACACTGCATGAGGATTCTATCCATTGCTTTTATAATTGAGTCGGGGTGTTGCGGTGTAAGCTGATTCACATAGCGCTTAATTTTATCAGCAAAAAACGGTGTGCAGATCACACGGTCGTCCTTAAAATTCACGGCGTCAAAATAGTGATCGCGGTAATAGTAATATTTGTAAGCCTGCTCGTCGGCACCCGCCGGAACTGATGGTGCATAGTGTTCTGCCTTTAGGCCCATAAGTTCGTTTACAAACAAGCCTTTGTTGCGTTTCAAAAACTCCGCATCAAAATTTTTCACTTCCTTGTCAAGAACCAATTGCTTTTCGCCAACTTTTGCTGCGCTATCCGGCTTGCCTTTCAGGTTATTGGCAAAATCGCTCATTTCTTTATTTTTTTGCGATACAAAACGCACGTACGAGAAGAACTCATCGTTTTGTTTGTCGTCGGGAGACCTGAGTGTTCCCGAAATGTCAGACGCATTCAGGTTAATTGTAAAGTTTTGATTCTTATCAACAATGAACTGGCAATAGAAACTATTTTTGTTCTGGTTTACCAGTAAATAAACCCCATTGTCAAGCGCCATATCACCTTTAAATTCAACTTTGCCATTTTTTATGCGCTTGCAGCTGTCCATTAAAGGAACCTGATCCCAGAAATACCGTGCAATAAAAAGGTTGGAGTCGGTGCATCCTTTGAAGTTTACCTGAATTCGGTAGCCATTTTGGGCCTTGAGTGCGCCGGTCAAACAAAGAACTGTTATAAAAACAGGGTAGATTTTTTTCATCCGCGTGGCTATTTTTTGTTCAGTTACCAAAATTAATGATTGATTTGACTTTGCTTCAAATCACATACCAGTTTTTTAAGGTTGCCATTATAATTTTTGTTAAATACCGCTTCCAGACTGTCTTGCAGACTATCATACTGCCGGAGGTCAACAAAGAAAGCGTTTTTGGATTTCATGATGGCCGTGCTACGCGCCAGATAAGGTTTTGCATTATGAAACGGAAGCTTAGCCACACTGTCTGCGATTTGCTTCATCAAAGCCAGTTTCCCCTCAAAGCGATGTGACATTCGCTCACTGGAGCGATAATACTGATTTAATTTGGCGCATTGCCTGAACATAAAATCATTAAACATTTTTTCGTCGGCCTCCTCTATCATGTATTGCTTTACCAACCCGGAATCAGCCGCCAGAAACCTCAGTGTAGCCTTTCTCGCTACAAATGAGGCCATATTCTCGTTAAGATCAACCGAGCTCGGCAAATAGCATGTAGCATGGAAGAGTTCATGAAATAACAACTCACAAAATCGGGGGCGGCTGCGGCTCAGCATGCTGCTAAGCAGGGGGTCGTTGAACCAGCCAAGTGTGCTCCAGGCGCTTACGCTTCGCATATCAACATCGTATCCCAGTGCCCTTAAATGATTATACTCTGCTGTGGCGCGGGCTTTATCGAAATACCCTTTATAGCTTACTTTTCCAACCAGCGGAAACTCCCATTCATAGGGTTCAAGTGCAAATGGTTTACTTGCCGTTATTACCCAAAGTGTGGTACTTTCGGTTTGCACAAAAACGGTTTGATAGCTCTTGCCGGGCACATATCCAATACTATCAACGCTGTACGTTTTTATTTTATCAATCAGACAACTATTATCGAACTCCCTGCTACCAGGCTCGAGGTTACGGGAATATTCGTCAAGGCCGACAGTATGAAACAGCACGTTTAGCTGCCCACTGCCTTGCTGAAGGAGGTACTGTACAAGTTCATGGTTTGCCGAACACCAGCACCACGCCAAAAGCATTAATAAGCTAAAGGCTGTTCGTACCCAACGCCATGCTGCTTTCATAGGGTATTTTGTATCTTTAAGGCCGGTTAATTCTTATAAATATAGTGCAAAAAACAGTTGTTGTTTTATCCCTGGCTATGCTTCCGCTTTTTTTGATGTCACAAAAAGGCGACACCACTATGCTCCGTTTCAAACAAACCGAACGGGAGTTAAAAAGCATGCTTAATGCCGTTTTTTACAGCAGACCCGAACACGAGCGTTTTGAGGCCAACCGCAAGTTCATTGCCGTTTGGGACCGAATTGCCGCTTTTCCGGGAATACTCAATTTTGCCTTCGACAGTCTCAAAAAAGAAATCTCGGTACTGAAGCCCGCAGATAAAAAGTTTTGCCTGGTAACATGGAATATTCCTAAGGACGACGGCACCCATGCTTTTTTCGGATATTTATTTGTAAACAACAACAAGCGTATAAAAAAGGGATTTTTAAAACATGAAATCATTGAATCTTACGAATACTTTAAACTGCTCGATTTTTCTTCTACTGTAAAGTCGCCCGAATCGTATGTCGGTTCTCCTGAAAAATGGTTCGGAATGCTTTACACCTGTGTGATACCTTGCGATGGTTACTATGCCCTGCTTGGCTGGGATGGGAATGATAAACTAACACGCCGCAAATTTGTTGACGCCCTTTATTTTAAATCCGACGGGACCCCAGTTTTTGGTAAGGACATTTTTAAAATTCCGCATAAAAATCCGCGCCGAATGATGTTTCAATACAGTAGCGATGTGACTATGAGTTTGAAGTATGACGAGGGCAACAACCAGATTGTGTTTGATCATCTTGCCTCGCGGCAAGACGGAGCGCAGCTTAACGAACAGTTTCAATACTATGGTCCCGATGGAAGCTTTGATGCACTGGAATACAAAAAAGGCAAGTGGGCTTACACCGAAGATGTTGACGCCCGTAATAAGAAAAGTGAAAACGACAATGTTCGTAAGCCCGATCCTAAAAAGCAAAAACCAATTTACAAGCCGCGCTAACGTTATACATATTGTGATTGAAGCCTGCGTAATCTGCCTGTAAAAAGTAAAGCCATTAAACAGCCAACCGTGTTAGCTGCAATATCAAGAACATCGGCGCTACGTTCGCTAAACCAATGTGCCTGCATCCATTCGAGTGCCGCGCCATAAAGCACACAGCTAAAAAAAACGCCTGCTATAAACAGGAAGCCGTTTCGGGAGGCAACAGAAACTATGCCAAGACCACAAAGCACAAAAAAAACAGAGGCGTGAACAAATTTATCGAAGCTCAGTATTTCGAGCCAGGAGGGGCTTGGTATATAACGTCCGGGGGTGGCGCAAAGCACAAAAATAAATGCAGCCCAAATCAGAGCGGCTATGCCTGCATTATGAATGATGCGTTTTATCAAAATAAAAAGCCCTTTTAAGGTTCACTTAAAAGGGCACATTTTTAATGTTTGTATTAAACGCCGATGAGCGCTTTGTAAGCATCAACATCCAGCAGCGATGCTACCTGGGATGGATCGGTGATTTTAATTTTTATCATCCAGCCCGCACCATAAGGATCTTTGTTTACACTTTCAGGAGCTGAATCAATATCACTGTTAAATACAAGCACCTCACCACTCAGGGGCATGAAAAGATCGCTTACCGTTTTTACCGCTTCCACGGTTCCAAATACGGCGTCTTTTTCAACCACTTCACCTACAGTTGATATATCAACATAAACAATGTCTCCAAGTTCTTTTTGAGCGAAGTCGGTAATTCCAACGGTGGCGTTATCGCCCTCAATACGCACCCATTCGTGCTCTTTGGTGTATTTTAAGTCGGCAGGAAAATTCATAATTGTTTTTTTTGCGATACAAATGTAATTGTTTTTTTGTTTTAGCAAGTTTTTACTGGAAATTAATTCTGAGGCTGAATCCTGCGTTAACATTGGATGTGGGGAAGGATGCTGAGGTTTGCGGTTTTGTTTTGATCCAATCGTAAAACAACCGAAGCGTCACGTTGCTGGTTAGCATATAATCGGCAGAGGAACGCATGGTAATAATATTTGTACCGCCGGTTGGTGTACTCACGCCATCGCTTATCTGCCTTATTACCGAAAGGTTTTTGCGGTAACTGAAATCCACCCTGACATTGAGGTTGCTTTCAAGTACCTTACCCTGTATTTTAATTTTCTTGAGCCGCAACTTCGGATACAGGTACCCCAGCCCAACCACATATTCCTGACCTTTGGTTTCAATCACCTGAATACCGGTAAGATTAAGGTTTACGGTACGATCGCGCTTAGTTTCCATGTTGGCCGACCATCCCGTTTTCTGGAATTGGAATTCCAGCTTAATTAGAGGGGCATACTGTTCGCTGATGGTAACTGCGCTCACATTGTAATAAGGCACGAAATTTGGCTCGCCGGAGTTGGAGCCGGTTGATGTTGACACAGGAACACGATGATTTTGAACCATACTGTCACTGTTAAAAAGCAGGTTATTGCTAAAAGAGTTAACGTTATATGTTGAGCGATATGAATGTCGTACGATAATGCCTTTGAATATTTTTTTGAGTGACTTTATTTTACCAAGACCATCCCATGTCAATGTCCAGTTTGGTAATGGTATGGTTGGGAAAATGTTTTTAGTGCTGTAATTCTTTATGTTATTGCCGGTGTAGGTTTTATAGAAGGCCCCCATGAGAACATCCTGTTGGTTGTCGGAATAGCCATCCACATAAGTAGAATCCTTAGTTAAGGGCAACACCCCTTTTGAGTTTTCCGAGTTGTTCTCTGCCAGCTTCTGAGCCATGCCCCTGCGGGCTCTCCTGAAGGCATCAAACTGCTCCGAAGCCACCGGTGAATTTCCATCCCTGAAGGTCATGAAGTTTGTAAAAATACTCATGCTAAAGTTACCGCTCAGGGTTGGACTCGAGTGATAATTTACGGTATCTCCTCCTCTGAAAATAATATACTCGCTCAGATTACTTGACTTTGAATAGTTGCCGTTTAGTTCGATTTTAAGGCTGCTGTGCGGCTCAACTGACGCCTTATAGTTATACGTTGTGTTTTTTGTTTCGGTGTATGGTGTGGTTTGCGACTTGTTTTTGGCCAGCCAGTCGCGCTCATAACTTTTTTGCCGAATGTTTGGATCATACATTCCCGAAGCAAAAACAAACCCTGGCGCCAGTTTGAACTGATCATTAAAGTCCAGTCCCAGGTATTGGCTGCTTGGTCTGAAATTAGGAAGCGCCTGCCCACCATTTATCTGGGCGTTTACCGAGATGTTTTTTACCATTAATAGTGTTTTAGCAAAAGCTTCCATAACCTGACGGAAACTTGACTTGGTCACCGTGTCTTTTTTCGATTTCTTTTTCAGATCCCCGATCTGATTGGCCTGCGGTGGTCCCTTTATTCCTTTGTCGCCACTTTCTTTTTTTAGTGGTGCCGGAGTATTTAGTTTTTTGAAGAAAGGTATTTTATTATACAGCTGGGTCATATTGAAGGAGCCTGTGATACTTTTTGTATTGGTATTCTGGATGGTGTTTCCGATGGAGTCAGCTGCCGCAAAAGGCCTTCGTGCCCAGGTATACGTGCCGCCATAGCGGTAACTTACCTTCATAAAATCAAGAACCGGTATTTTATTAAGCGGTAGTTCTACATTCAGATTCATTTGTTGCCTAAAAGATGTATTCTCACCAAAGCGTCCTTGCGAGGTTGTTTTACCAGGCCATGTAGAACCATGCAGGAAGGTGTTGTAAATAGAATCCCTGCGAACTTTATCCGATTTCCAGACCTCACCGCTGGGCTCAAGAATACGTCCATCATTAGTGGCTGTATAATCAAATTTAACCGATTTGGAAAGTGTCCACATCAGGTTGTAATTGCGGCTTATGGTAAAGTTTTTGTTTATCTGGGTTATATTGCTGAAGGCGCCCGCAGTATCATAAAAGCTTGTTATATCGCGGTTGCGCAATGCGGCATAACTGCGGTTTACCTCCATTGATGCGCCGAAACTGTTTGGCAACAACTGCAGGTTAAAATCCTTGATGAGTGCAAACCACTTATTATTGAAGGCTTTGGCCTTTGCAAAAGGCTTAAACACATACGGATTTTTTATCGAGAATGAATACTGCAGATTGCCTCTGAAAACCCTGTTTATATTATACTCTACGTTTACACTGCGTTTAAATGTTTCGGTGTAGGCGTAGGTGGCAGTAAAATTACTTACGTCCCATGGCATGGGTTTGGCTTTAGGGCGTTTAAGTCCATC
>CALMNJ010000354.1 GCA_937868675.1 uncultured Bacteroidota bacterium
CTTCGATTACGTATTTTGGTTCAACAGTATAAGAACCTTTATGGTTTACCTCTTCGGCACCGTTATCTTTCATAAGGCTTTCGGCTTTCTTTGCCTGTTCGTCATTAAGTTCCAGGTAAACCACAAATTTATCATCGGTTGAACGCGGATCAGGATTCTTAGCTTTTGCACCAGGAACAAGCCAGCAACGCAGGAGATAGGTTAAGGCCATACCATGTGCTGCACAGAACACTGTGCTCTCAAAGGTGATTGGAATAAAGGCAGGGATATTAAAATAATAATCCCAGTTTGGCTTTCCACCAATGTCATTAGGCCAATCGGTTACCATCATATACCACATCATCCAGGTAGCAAGGCTTAAACCGGTTAATCCATAAATAAACGCACAAATAGCCAGGCGTGTGCGCGGAACGCCAACTACGGCATCCAAACCGTGAACCGGCATTGGGGAAAATACATCTTTAATACGGATGCCCGAAGCCCTTAATTTTTTGCAGGCTTCCATCATGGGCACTTCGTCGTTAAAGACGCCGTGAATGATATGTTTTTGAGTTGCCATATTCTGTGTTAATGCTTTCTGTTAATTAATGATTACCGTGAGAAGCAGCTTCTTTTTTCTGAGCCTCACCGGATGATTTCAAAATTGTTTTCAATTCGGCCTGTGCAATTACAGGGAAGTAACGCGAGAACAGCAAGAAGAATGTTCCGAACATTCCAATCGTACCTACAAAAATTCCAATGTCAACAAACGAAGGCGTGTATGTGTTCCAGGTTGAAGGAAGGAACGTGCGGCAAAGCGTGGTTACAATAATGACAAAACGCTCAAACCACATACCAATGTTTACCACGATTGAGAGCATGAAGGTGGCCACGATGGAGGTTCGGATTTTTTTAATCCAGAAAAGCTGCGGAGAAATTACGTTACAGGTCATCATGGCCCAGTAGCTCCAGGACAAAGGACCCGTGGCTCGGTTAAGGAATGCGTATTGCTCCCACTCAACTCCCGAGTACCAGGCTACAAAAAGTTCGGTTAGATAAGCAACGCCTACAATTGAGCCTGTAACAATAATTACTATGTTCATATACTCGATGTGCTTAATGGTAAGATACGACTCAAGTTTGTATATCTTTCTTACAATCAACATCAGCGTAAGCACCATGGCGAAGCCCGAGAATACCGCACCGGCCACGAAGTATGGCGGGAATATGGTAGTATGCCAGCCCGGAACAATAGACGTGGCAAAGTCGAAGGATACGATGGAGTGTACCGAGAATACCAGGGGGGTTGAAAGGCCCGCAAGCACCAGAGACACTTCTTCAAACCTGCTCCAGTGACGGGCACTGCCGCCCCAGCCAAATGAAAGAAACGAGTAGAATTTTTTCTGCCATGGTTTAATAACACGGTCACGGATCATTGCGAAGTCAGGAATAAGACCGATGTACCAGAATACCAGCGATACGGTAAAATACGTTGACACCGCAAACACATCCCACAGCAGAGGTGA
>CALMNJ010000355.1 GCA_937868675.1 uncultured Bacteroidota bacterium
AGCCTGCTTTTTGCGGTGTTGCTGTTTGCGGCACTGGCACTCCTTTCGTTTACGTTTCCTAAACAGGGCATTGTAATTGCCGAAAATTACAAACTCGAATTTCCTTCGCTCAACAAATTGTTTTTGGTACAAAACGAAACCAGAGCCGAACAGGCCATCAGGGCAATAAATAATCTGGATACCACCCTTGCACTTAACGACACGTCTTCCATCCGCACATCGCGCGACTCGGCAGCAAGGCTTATTACCAGCATCCAGTACAAAAATCAAAAGGCGCTGTGGGCTTTTTTTGAATCCCTCCAAGCTCTCAAAACCAGCGGGCAGTCTATCCGCGTGCTGCATTATGGCGACAGCCAGATAGAGGGCGACCGCATTACAGACTACCTGCGGCTTAAACTACAGGGACAATTCGGAGGTCAGGGGCCCGGACTTATTTCACTGATGCCCATCTCGCCCAGCGTAACTAATAAAATTGTGAACGGTCCCGGATGGGACCGCTTCAATGTATTTACATTTAAAGACAAGCGCGTAACTCACAGCAACTATGGCGTGCTTGCCGGATTTAACCGTTATGCAGGTTACCGGCGCATTTACGATACCAGTGCTGTGCTTTCATCCAGTATCGAAATAAGTACCACGCGGCTGGGCGGCTCAAACGCCATGGCCTACAAAAAACTTAAATTGTTTTATGGTGGTGCCCAGGCCGGAACCTGGTGCGAGTTTTACGATGGTCCCGCACTTATTTCCGCCGATAGCCTTGAATCGGGGGGGTATTTTAGGGTAAAGGAGTATGGAGTTGGGCAGGGCTCCAATGTTCACACGTTCAGGTTCTCCGGAAAAGACAGCCCTGATTTTTACGCCATCTCACTTGAAAGCGAATCAGGCATTTATGTTGACAATATACCCTTGCGTGGAAGCAGCGGAACATTTTTTCACCTCATCAATAATGCCCAACTCAAGGCGTTTTACGATTACCTGAATGTGAAACTCATCATTCTTCAATTTGGCGGCAATGTTATGCCTTCGATCAAAGACGCGCAGATGGCAGCTAATTTTGGTGATTACATGCGCTATCAGCTTTCCATTATCCGTAAGCTGGCGCCAAATGCCAGCATCCTGTTCATTGGTCCGTCGGATATGAGTGTGAAGCAGGGAACCGATTACGTTACCACTCCTTTTTTGGAGGAAACGCGAAACGCAATTAAAAAAGCGGCCCTTGATTACGACTGCGCCTTTTTTGATATGTACGACTGTATGGGCGGACGCAACAGCATGCCGCTGTGGGTGGATCAGAAGCTGGCAGCTACCGATTACACACACCTCAGTCCTCAGGGCGCAAGAAAAATTGCCACTTTGCTCTACACAGCATTAATGAACGAGTATAACAGTTACCTGCGTGCCGCAAATGAAAAAACACATAAATAAAACGGTTTTTATTTTTTTGTTGGTTGTTTTGGCAGGGCCATTCTTTTCTTTTTCGCAGGACGACTGGAAGAACCATCCCTTTATAAACTACAGCTACAACCGCTTTTATTTCGGGAAAGACAGCCTTGCTTTTATGAAACTCTGCGGCAGGCTGAACACGCTTAGCAGCAGTAACCCTGAACGAATCAATGTAGTGCATTTTGGTGGTTCACACGTTCAGGGAGGAATCTGGAGCAATACTTTTGTCACACTTTTGCAAAAACGATTTGCTCCCGACGGCGGAGGCTATTTCGTGTTCCCTTACCGAATGGGAAAAACAAACGGTCAGCCTTACGCCCGGTCTTTTACAACCGGAAAATGGAAACTTTGCAGGTCGCTGGGAGTAAACCCTTGTTATCCACTGGGGCCATGTGCACTTAGTTTAAAAACAACCGAAGCCTGTACGTTCGGTGCTTGCCTTACTACGGAAGCCGTGTGCAAAAAAACAAACCGTGTAAAGGTGTATCATAATTTTTGTCCCGGTTACGAACTAAAGCTGGTTCATCCGCCAGGTGGTGCAAAACAGGCCGACTGGAAAGAACAGGGCTACAGTTTGTTTGAATGGGAGCAGCCGGTGGACTCGGTGGTTTTTGAACTGAAAAAGCTGGACACGCTTCAAAACGAATTTATTTTGTTTGGATTGAGTCTCGAAAATACCGGCCCGGGCGGAATTTACTTCGCAGGTCTGGGAGCCAACGGAGCTTCGAGCGCAACCTTTCTCCGGTGCAATGATCTTGAAAAACAATTGAGAGATATTTCGCCTGACCTGGTGATTATGTCGCTGGGGGTTAACGATACGCAATCAAAAGGTTTTGCAAAGGAGGATTACATCGAACATTATGACAGCCTCATCGCAATTATTAGAAAAGCGAGCCCGAAGGCGCAGATATTGTTAACCACTACAACCGACAATTATGTTAAGCGTAAATCCTCCAACAAACGAACCATTCCGGCCCGTGACGCCATGTTTGAATTGATGGAAAAACATCATGTAGCCGTGTGGGATCTGTTTTCACTCATGGGGGGTTATAAATCCATTTCGAGGTGGTACAAGGCCGGATTAGCTGTAAAGGATAAAGTTCATTTTACAGCAAGAGGATATGTACTTATTGGCCGGCTTCAGTATGAAGCTTTTATGAAAGCGTTCGACCAGCAAACAAAAATACAGAGGCAATAAACTGGCTCAGTGAAATATTTCAGTATACACAGCACAAGCCCCTGCTGTTTACACATCTTTTCTTCTGGGGGTTTTTTATTTTGGTTCTTGGCGGTTACTCTTTGGTTTACAAAACGCCAAAACGTCGAACCGCATACCTGCTGGCAGTAAGCCTTTTCTTTTATTTTAAAACCAGTGGAATTTTCCTGTTACTGCTGCTGTTTACCATTTGCAGCGATTATTTCTGGGGCCGGAAAATAGTTGAAGCAACGAGCACCGGAAAGCGGAAGTTTTATCTTACCATGAGCGTGTTGCTTAATCTCATTTTGCTTTGCTACTTTAAGTACGCGTATTTTTTTACTGAAAGCTACAATCAGTTACTCGAAACAAATGTGCCATTCTTTAATCACTTCGCGCAATTTTCAAATTCATTTTTTGGAACCAGTTTCAGTGTCACAAAGCTCCTGGTGCCGGTGGGAGTTTCGTTCTTCACATTTCAGTCGCTTTCATACACCATTGATATGTACAGAAAAAAGGTTGAACCTGTGCGCAATGTAATGGATTATGGTTTTTTTGTCTGTTTTTTTCCGCATCTGGTGGCCGGTCCAATCGTAAAGGCACACGACTTTATTGATCAGATCTATAAACCCTACGAACTTAGCCGCCGCGACTTTGGTATGGCGCTGTTTTGGATACTGAACGGTTTCTGCAAAAAAATTACCGCCGACTATATAGCCGTAAACTTTGTGGATCGCATTTTTGATAATCCGAATTATTATAGCGGCCCCGAAGTAGCTTCGGGTATTTTTGGCTACTCACTTCAGATTTATATGGATTTTAGCGGCTACACGGACATGGCCATTGGTTTGGCACTGATACTGGGATTCAGACTTAAGCCCAATTTTAATTCCCCTTATAAGGCAGCCAGCACGAGTGAGTTCTGGAAACGCTGGCACATCTCGCTATCCAGTTGGCTACAGGAATATCTTTATTTTCCGCTGGGCGGTAATCGCAATGGCAGCCTGGGCTCGTATGTGGCGCTGGGAGTCATTTTTATTTTTTTGGTTCTCCTTACCGGCGAACTCTGGCTGCTTTACGTTCTGATGGTTCTTGCTTCGCTGCTGGCTATGGCTGCTCTCATTTCGCTAAAAATAAAACAAGCCATCAATACCAATATTAATTTAATGGTTACCATGCTTTTGGGTGGCTTGTGGCATGGCAGTAGTTGGCTGTTTGTTATCTGGGGAGGATTAAACGGAATTGGTTTGGTGATCCACAAGCTTTGGCAAAAAATTTCACCTTTCAAAAACAATGAAACCTGGCCCGTTCGCGTGGTAATGATCGCGGTGACGCTTACGTTTATCAGTTTTACACGTATTTTTTTCAGAAGTAACGATATGGCCACCGTGCAGATGATCTTTGAACGTATGCGCTTTCATTCCGATTGGAGTCTGCTCCCTCAAATCATTAAAGGCTACGCGACTGTGTTTGCGGTGATGGCCATTGGTTACATCATCCACTGGATTCCGGAGCCGGCCAAACAAAAATACCGCCTCTGGTTTGCTGATATGCCGCATGCGGGGCAGATTATGATAGCTGTTATGCTGGTGTTTGCAATGTACCAGCTCATGAGCGGCGAAATGCAGCCTTTTATTTATTTTCAGTTCTGAGTGAACGTCACCGGGAATGGGCCGCAGGTCAAATTTGCGGTATCTGTGTACAAAAGCACCGAATCATGTTGTAACAAGTTCGACGCTTTCGTTGACTTATACAATATTATTTTAAAGTAGGCAGCAATTCGTCGAGGTTGTCGTGGGCCATTGCAAACCCCTGTTCGAAGCCCATTTCAATTATTTTCTCCAGATCGCTTTGCGTGCCATAGGTCAACTCTGCAATTACCTGTGTTTTTCCTTCTGCTTCTGTAAAGCTTACTTTCCAGAGGGTTCGTGGCATTTGAAGATTAAGAACACCTTTCTCGTCGCAGAAGCCGTCGTACCCTTCAAAACTTTTCCCTTCTACAATGTTGTTGTAGTCGGCACGGCAATAATGCCGGCTTCCATCTGGTCCCTCCATATAGTATAGCCAGTGTCCGCCATTTCTGAAGTCCATCCTTACGGTATTTGTTTTCCAGGGTCTTGGCGCCCACCATTCATCCAGAATATCGCCCCGGGTCCAGGTTTTCCATACCAGATCAACCGGTGAGTCAAATTGACGGGTTACAAACATTTGTCTTGCTGCCGGATTTTTGCTGTAAATTGTTTTGCTGATTGTTTTCATTTTTGTTTGGTTTTAAGTTTTGTTAATACATCATTAAGACGGTCAAAGCGGTCTTCCCACATTTGCCGGAATGGCTTCAGCCAGTTGTCAATTATTTTCATTTGTTTGGGATTTAAGTGATAATATATTTCACGGCCCATTTTTTCCTGCTTCACGAGCCGGCATTCGGCCAAAATCATAATGTGTTTTGAAACAGCCTGACGACTGCTTTCAAAATGCGCGGCGATAGCATTCGGAGTCATGGCCTGCGCGGCAATAAGTGTTAGTATGGCCCTTCTGGTTGGATCGGCTATGGCCTGAAATACATCGCGGTTTATTTGCATTGGTTTCATAATGCGCAACTTTATGGTTGCAAATATATATGCAACGATCCGGTTGCGCAAAATAAGATGCCTTTTTTATAAGGGGTAAAAACGACACTTCCGGGGGGAAGGTGCGTACAATCAGTCCTGTTGACACAACCATTTAGCGCCTTGCCTTCCGGCTATTTATTGTTGTATCAACCAGTTCGGCCGTGTAAACTAAATTCACTTATTGGACTCTGAAATACGTGTATATTTATGCTAAAGTTCACTTACCATGAAACGCCTTCTGATACTGCTTTTCGCTTGTTCGTTTGTTGCTTCGTACGGCCAGACTAAGTCAAAAAATCTGAAAATAAAATACACGCTGCTTCCTGGCTGGACGGTGGAGGAGTTTGGGGGCAAAGCACCCTGGGAAGACGCGGGCAACGACTTGTGCCACTGCGCCGGCGCCGTGTTTACCAAAACACACAAGGATGGTAAAATGAAAATAGTGGTGTACCCAAGTACGCAG
>CALMNJ010000356.1 GCA_937868675.1 uncultured Bacteroidota bacterium
TTGCGGGCCATTTTTTAGTAAAATATAGCGTTTCGGTTTGTCGTCTTTTTCCTTCACCAGCGGATCAAGGTCTTCTTCAATGGTTTTGTAGCCGTCTTCCTCCAGCATAATGTGATAAGGCTTAAGCGGATTTAGCACCAAAATAAATTTACCGGTTTTGGGGTTGGAGGCATAAGTGCCCACTATTTCGTTGGTATGTATATCGGAAAGGGTAATCTGAACACGCGCTGGTGTGCTGCCAAGGTAAGCGTAACACTGCCTTACCACGAGGTCGTTTTCGCCAAACCGCGTGTCAATCTGATAAATATCGGCGCCACCCAGGGTTTCTTTTTTGTTTGAGGTGTAATACCCCCGCTGCCCGTCAACACTTACCACAAAAAAGATATCGTTGCCCACATCGTTGATTGGATAACCCAGGTTTTCGGCCTTACTAAAGTTATTTGTTTCGGGAGTGAGCCTGCTGCGAAACACATCGTACTCGCCCATGCTGTTGTGGCCTTTGCTACTGAAGTAAAGCGTTACACCGTCGGGGTGAAGAAACGGCGCATCATCGTCGTAGGGTGTATTTATGTTGGGGCCCAAATTAAAAGGGGCGGCCCATCTGCCATTGGGCAAATGACGTATGCGGTAAATGTCTTTGCCGCCAAGACCTTCCGGCCTGTTGCTGCTAAAGTAAAGTTCACTGGTATCGTTACTGAAGCAGGCACTTGTTTCAATAAACTCGGAGTTAATTTCAGTACCAATCAGTTTTGGAGTTTCCCAGTGACCATGCTCTCCAAGTTTGGTAATGTAAAGGTCGCCACTGGCCGGATCGGAGGGTGATGTTCGGTAAATTATCATACGATGCCCGTCGGCACTAAGCGCCACACAGGCATCGTTACTGTTTGTGTTAAGAGGGAAGCCGGCGTTCTCGGCTTTTTTCCATCCTGACTCGCTGTTGGCGGATAAATAAATGTCTTCAAAGTAACTGTTATCGCCGTTCTTTTTATTGCCTGTTGATCCTTTCCGTTTCGATGTAAAATACATTGCAGACTCATCGGGCATAATTACCGGTACATAATCGTCGTAAGGTGAGTTAATGGTAGGGCCCATATTTTTAATGACTGCAGTATGTGGTTTGGCAATAAATTCTTTTGCGTTCTTACAGCATGCTATCCAGTAGTTCACGTCGCTGTCGTTTGCAATTCGTTGTTTAGGTTGTGTTTTAAGATAACTGTTGAGCAGGGCAATCGCCTCGTCAAGGTTTTTTGTTTTGTGCTTGTAGCGGGCCAGAAAATATTTGGCATCGGGCAGGGGAGAAGCCGCCAGATTGTCGGCGAGGCCGTGAAGCGAATCGTGCGCATAATTGAGCCGGCTAGCCGAAATAGCGGCATTAAGGCCGGCTGTTTCGTGCATGGGTTTGAGTCGTAAAATTTTCTTACTCAGGGCCCAGGTTTCAAGGTAATCTTCGTTATCCAGAGATCGCTGCATTTCCTTACTCAGACTTTTTATTTCCTTGTCGTAGTTTTTTTTCTGAGCATAGATTGCCACCGGCATCGTAAACAATACCAAAATGAAATAGCTATGTAAGCGTCTTTTCATTTATCTCAGCAGCAGCAAGTCGCCTGTTTTGTTATACGTTCTTCCGTCCACAAACTTTGCGGTAATTTTCCATATATACACATCCTGTGTGCACAGCGTACCTTTATAGTAACCGTCCCAGCCCTCTTCCGGGTTAGCGGTTTCAAACATCAGTTCACCCCAGCGGGTGTATATGCTGAGCGAATATTTTTCGGTGCCTTTTATGTTGGGATAAAATACATCGTTGCTCAAATCCTTCGGATCGTAAAGTCCACCTTTGGGGCCGGCGGCGCTTGGTGTAAAGGCGTTAGGTACTATCACTGTTGTTTCGTTAAGGGCCAGTATTACCTCCGGCAGTTTAAATGTGTCGCGACAGCCTTTGTTGCTGGTAACAATCAGTGAGGTAGTGTATTCGCCTGCGCCGGCATAGGTGTGCGTTGGATTGATGTCGTTTGATTTAGAACCGTCGCCAAAGGAATAGGTATAA
>CALMNJ010000357.1 GCA_937868675.1 uncultured Bacteroidota bacterium
TTAGCGGATGCTTTTCTTTTGCATTTATTACTTAACATAATGTTAATTATGTAATAAATATTATCAGTAATTACGGGATCAGTGGCCTGATACGTCTTGTCTTAATGACTTCTTTTGTAAAAGATATAATCACTGATTATGGGTTCAATTCCGGCTGCCTTAAGCGCCGATGAAATTTGGGCCCGGTGATATGTGGAATGATTGATAATGTGAAATATAATCTCTGACACTTTACTTGTAAACTGCTCACCTTTGGTATTGATGTACAGAATAGTTTTATCGAGGTCTGTGTCCTGAATAATTTTAACCGAATATTCAAAATTTAACTTATCGTCACCTATTAACGTGTCAGGTTTCCTTACCTCCCAAACACCGTAGTCCAAAACCTGGTTTAAAATCCGATAGTTCCATATTTGATGGGCATTCACTATATGGCTCATCAGTTGATGGAGTTTGTCTTCCACCAACTTATTCTTAAGGATATTTATAAACTGTTGGTTGTAGTGATGATTGTACTTGAACAGATCCAAAAAGTGTTCGTTAAGTGTCATGTCGTTAAATTTAAAAAACAGTATTTCAGTTAATTATGTTGGTTTTGATTAATAATTCGTTTATCTCGTTTTCATCCAGATTTCTCCAGGCACCGCTATTTAACTTACCCAGTTCGATATTCATTACTCTTACGCGTTGCAGCTTTACTACCTGATACCGGTACATGTTGCACATGCGTCTTATTTGCCGGTTAAGTCCCTGCTTTAATACAATTCTGAAAACACGTTTTGTGCCCGGCTCGGGCCAGGCAATACAGGGCATGGTTTTAGAGTCATTAAGTTCAACGCCTTGTTGTATTTCGTCAAGAAACTTTTTGCGAACCGGTAGATTTAGCGTCACAACATATTCTTTTTCGTGTTCAAAATCAGGATGGGTAATTCGATTATTAAGCTCGCCGTTATTGGTTAGCAGTATTAACCCTTCGGAATCTTTGTCAAGACGGCCTACCGGATAAATGCTGGCAGGATGGTTTACCGCGTCTATAATATTGCCTTCAATTTTTTCGGACGTGCAGATAATTCCTTTTGGTTTGTTATAAGCAATGTAAACCGCTGCCTCTTTGTTTAATTTTATTTCCTCAGCACCCACTTTTACAACATCACCCTGTTTCACTTCCGCATTAGGTTTTGCCGGCTTGTTATTGATGGTAATGCGTTTTTGTCTTATCGCTTCAATGGCTTTGCGCCGCGACATAATTCCGGTTGAAGCAATAAACTTGTCAATTTTCACACCTCAAAGTTATTCAATTGGCGCACACGTGCGAACTTAAAACTCAAGCCTGTAACTAAGGATTGGAATTAACGGAGCCTGATAGAAATAATCTATTTTGCCAGTTTTGGCATTAAAGTTCTGCCAGCCTGCATTTTGGCGGTTCGTTGTGTTTTGAATATCCAGCGCCACAGTGCTTGTTACCTTTTTGTAATTGCGCTTTAAACTAATTCTTGTGTCCAAACGGTAATAATCGGGATTTTGCGAGTCAAAATTCCGGCTCTCGTCATAAACAGTT
>CALMNJ010000358.1 GCA_937868675.1 uncultured Bacteroidota bacterium
AAAACCGTTTACCTTATCCCAGGTATGAATTTCGATGCCGGCCCGGTTCAGCACACGCGCTTTAAGATAACGTATGCCGCGGGCAATGGGCCGGTACACATCGTTCACATCATCATTGTTGGGTGTAAACACATTGGGAAGTGTAATGCCAGCGGAATCGGCAATCCTGAAAGCATAACTGGCCGTGTCGTTGCAACCCTTCTGCCCTTTTGCGATCAGGGTAACGCTGTAGCCTCCGCCACTGCCGTAGTTTTTTACAGTGTTCGAATTGGAGTCAATACCGCCAACATCGTTGAATTTCCAATACGAAACAACATGGTTTGATGAATAGTTTGTGAGCACCAATTGAGCCGGGTAACCCTCGGTGTTGAGGCTGGCGTTGAATGCAGCATTGGCCGTTCGGGCCGGAGAAATGGTGGTATATGTAACAGCAGTGCCCGAGGCGTTTGTTACATTCAGATAAATAGTGTAGGAAAGGTTGATTGAAAATGTGAGGCTCAGGGTGTTGGTGTAAAGATCAGAATACGCCACAAGGCCCTTAACCGGTACAACCGACCATGTGTAAGTGGTTGGTGAGCCGCTCACGGCGCAGGAAAATGTGATGTTTTTATTGGTACACTGAAGCGGGGAAGTAGGAATGATGGTAGCCGACGGCAAACCTTGTGCCTTTACAAAAAAAGGCATCAGCACCAGAAGGGTAAACTTCCAAAAGTCCCGCATACACTAAACTTTATAAAGTTACTAAAAATGAAACCGTATTGACATTATCAGCAAAGTCAGTAATAACAGGCTGTTGTGAATAACCAAATGGTATAAACCCTTCGCCAACCACACATTGTATCTCGCTTTTGTTTTGTTCGATGTATTGTAATATTTCGTCTTTGTTTTTAAACTGTTGGTAGAACAAAGTGCCCACCGGCGAGAACAATCCGGTTTCTTCTTTCAGCATTAAAAAATTATTGTCAAGAAACGCCTGCTTTTCGAGCAGGTAAATGGCGCGGTAGTAATCGTAATTGTTGCCATATTTTTTATTGTTTACCACTTCGGCATAGTCCATCTGGCTCTCAAAAAAAGTGGCAAAGTTATAGCCCTCCGGAACCAGCAGTTTACTAACGTTGCGGCAACCAAGCCCAAAATAGGTAAAAACATCCCGCCCCAGTTCCCTTAATAATTCAGGGCTCTCGTTCCCATTCAAAACCGCTACCGAAGTTCGGCTTTTGCGGATAATGCGCGGATACCTGCCAAAATAGTATTCAAAATGGGCGGCTGTATTATTGCTTCCTGTGGCAATTATGGCATCAAAACCACTAAGTCTTCCTGAGGCGAAAGTTACCTGACTTTCAAACCCTGGTTCATAATGCGTCAGTAATTTTAAAAAGAAAGGCATCAGCACATTATCATCAGCCGACATTTTTAAAAGCAGCCTGTTTCCGCTCAGCAGCACGCAAAATACGTCATGAAAGCCTACCAGGGGAATATTGCCGGCACAAATCACCGCAATCATTTTGCCCGGCTGGTCTTTAAATTCCTTTCCAAAAGCTACCAGATCGGCCCCGCACAGCATTGCTCCAATGTTCTGAATGGCTTCGTTAACATATTTTAGTATAAACCAGTTATTGTAAATTCCCGCAGTAACAGCAAGCTGTTCGAGCCCCTGATGCAGGCCCTGTTCCTGCTCCAGCCTTGAGCCGGAAAAGTGGCGCTGCACAAAGCTTCCCACCTTTGCAAAGGCATCGGCACGTTGTTTTAAAGTCATAAATTTTGGTCGTATATTTGCGGACTGTTTCAGAACAAAACTAAGTATAAAAAATGGCTATTAAAATTACCGACGAGTGCATCAATTGCGGAGCCTGCGAACCCGAATGTCCGAACAACGCGATTTACGAAGGAGGAGCCGAATGGCGATTTGCTGATGGCACAGGCGTGAAAGGTATGTTCAAGGGCCCCAACAGCGGCATGGAAGTTGAAGCCGAGGCGCCACAAACACCCCGCAGCATGGATCTTTATTATATCGTTACGGATAAATGTACGGAGTGCGTTGGTTTTCACGAGGAACCACAATGCGCCGCCGTTTGCCCGGTTGACTGCTGCATAAAGGACGAAGATAACGTTGAAAATGAAGAGCAACTGTTATCTAAAAAAGCAGCCATGCACCTTTAAATTCTTAAATCGTGCAAGCACCCTTATCTCTTGCCTGAATTACTTTTACCGGGCAACCTGGTTTTATTGCAACCTCCGCTTCGTATTTCACCCGTTTTTTAACTGACATACCCGGCCAAAACATTAACACTACCAGTTTTTACAAGCTTTTGCACAACATTACATCAGTGCAGATACCATACAGAAAAATTGTTAAGTTAAAGCCTGGTACAATCAGGAGAATATGATTTTATAAGCATAAAAATGCTTATACCTGGTGACCTGTGCTTTCGCCTGAATCGTGTGTAGTGCTTGGTACCGGCGTTACACAACTATTGTTCCGGTAAGAACAACTCAGGTGAAAAAGAGCAGGAACAAAAGAATGAGGAGGCCCGTGATTAAGAAAACAAACATTGCCGTTTTTTGTCTCTTTTCAGATCGCGGTTTCCTGTGTGCCTGAAACTCTATCATTTTCTGTTTCCGTTGAGTTAAGGTAAACAAAAAAATAAAAGCCTGCGAATAAAAAAATTCACAGGCTCCTTTTCATAAGATTAGTCCGCTTTATAGTAAGGGCATATTACCAGCCAAGTACCCACGAAAAAATAAGCGGTGCTACAATCGTGGCGTCGCTTTCCACAATAAATTTTGGTGTGTGGATGTCGAGTTTTCCCCAGGTTATTTTTTCATTAGGCACTGCGCCCGAATAGGATCCATAAGAAGTGGTGGAGTCGGATATCTGGCAGAAATAACTCCAGAAGGGAATTTGTTCCATCTCCATATCCTGGTACAGCATGGGCACCACACAAATTGGGAAATCGCCTGCTATGCCCCCGCCTATCTGAAAAAACCCAACGCCCTTTCCCGACGAGTTTTTCACATACCAGTCGGCGAGCCAGGCCATGTATTCAATACCACTTTTCATAGTGGTGGCCTTTATATCGCCCTTAATTACGTAAGAGGCAAAAATATTGCCCATGGTGCTGTCTTCTCATCCCGGTACCACAATTGGAAGATTTCTTTCAGCAGCAGCTAGCATCCAGCTGTTCCTCGGGTCAATTTCATAGTATTGCTTAAGTTCACCGCTAAGCAGTATTTTATACATGTACTCGTGCGGGAAGTAACGTTCGCCGGCTGTATCAGCATCTTTCCATATTTTATAAATATGTTTTTGAAGCCTCCTGAAAGCCTCCTCTTCAGGGATGCAGGTATCCGTTACACGATTGAAGTGGTTTTCGAGCAAATCCCACTCATCCTGTGGGGAAAGGTCGCGGTAATTGGGCACACGTTTGTAATGACTGTGCGCCACCAGATTCATGATGTCTTCCTCCAGATTGGCTCCCGTACAGGAAATAATATCCACCTTGCCCTGTCTGATCATCTCGGCCAGCGATTTGCCAAGCTCGGCTGTACTCATAGCACCGGCCAGGGTAATCATCATTTTACCGCCTTCGGTAAGGTGTTGTTCGTAGCCCTTTGCCGCATCCACCATAGCAGCGGCATTAAAGTGTTTATAATGATGGGCCATAAAATTTGAAATGGGCCCTTTTGATGGGATTGAAGATTGTGACATGCTCAAAAAATTTTGCGCAAAGATAAGATTTTTAGCCAACCCGGTACAGGTCATTTGGGCATGCCTGCTGCCGCCATTTGCCGCCTGTAGCGCGGACGCAAATAACTATAATATTTTGTGTCTCGGTAAATCTGCCGTATATCAAGCCAAATTCCAAAAGCGTAATACCAGCCATTAAAGTTGAGTCTCCGGTCGGCATCCGATACAAGCCTGTAACCACCCATGACACTCATACCAACCCATTTAACCGGCTTGACGACCAATTGAACTCCGGAACCAAAGGTAATAATGTTGCGATTGATCTCTTTTATCTTAACGTGCTCTGCGCTGTCAATCAATTTCAGGTTTGCCCGGCCCGGCCCCAACTCAATCGGAAAATCAAGTTCAATATATTTTTTATCAAGCAAGGTGTTCTGATAAAAAAGAGTCAGGTAGTTAAGTGTCAGGTATTGTTCAAGCACCCGGTTGTCCGCATCGCGCGTGCGCAAAGGGCGTTGCGATTTTTGTGTAATCTTATACCCTCCAATCCCAAAAGTGTGTTTATCCGTATAAGAAATGCCCAGTTGAAACCCTACAAAGTTTACCGGCGCATTTTGAATTACCGAATTGCGGTTATCGTAATTAAACACAGGTCTGAACTTCTTGGGCCGGTACAAATGCGCAGAGTCGGCCACAAATTTTTGGCGTATGGAATCCTTTCGTATGGAATCCTTTTTAGATGGCTGTTGCGCAAGTGCCTGAGCGTCCCATGCTCCGCTTAAAAAAACCAAAACAACGGCCAGAGCCGGCACTTTATGCCATCGTATTTTACACATTGGCTGCCATTGTGCGTTTGACGATAAAAAAGACCACTTGTTTAAGGTGTGTAAAATTAATTTCGGGATAAAACTCCCCGAAATTTTTGAGGCAAAGCCCTGCTTATTCGGCCCCAATATACCCAAGCTTTCGGAACATGTCTTCGCAGGCTTTGTAAACCAATGAAAACACATGCTCAAAGTCGCTTTCAGTGCCGTAATATGGATCGGGCACTTCCATTCCCATTTCGTTGTACACAAATTCCAGAAACAGTTTTACCTTTTCTTTTTGTGCGTTGTTAGATGCGAGGCGCATCATGTTGTTGTAGTTGCTTACATCCATGGCAAAAATGTGATCGAATTGTTCAAAGTCCGAAACCACAAATTGTCTGGCTCTCAGCACCGAAAGGTCGAGCCCGTGCCGGCGTGCGTTGGCCACCGTGCGGCGGTCAGGGGCCTCACCAATATGGTAGCCCGCCGTGCCGGCAGAGTCAATAAACACATCTATTCCATGTTTGTGTTTTAGATGAAGGGCGGCTCCCTCGGCCACCGGCGAACGGCAAATATTACCTAAACAAACAAAAAGTATTTTTTGCATACCGCCTTCTGGCTACTTATGCCTTACGCGGCTTGTTGTTTTGATTGCCAAACCGGCGCTTGCCATTGTTTTTGCGGTTACCTCCGTTTTCTCTTCCTTTTCCACCATGATGCGGCTTACTGTCGCTCCCGAAATTTTTCTTAGGCCGGGCCTCGGGATTATACACAGGAGCTTCGCCCAGTTCGGCAGGCACCGGTATTTTTTCCACCTCGCGGCCCATCAGGTTTTCAATACGCGCCAATTTATGCATGTCTTTCTGGTTCACAAATGTAATGGCCACACCCGCCCTCGAAGCCCTGGCTGTGCGCCCGATACGATGTATATAATCTTCCGGATCGGGTGGTGCATCGTAATTTACCACCAGGCTTATTCCCTCCACATCAATGCCCCGCGATAAAATATCGGTGCCTATCAAAATACGCAGCCTGCGGCTTTTAAACTCACGCATTATTTCTTCACGCTCGGCCTGCTCCAGATCGGAGTGGAAGGCTTTGATAGAAGAATTTGTTTTGCGGAGATCGCGTTCGAGTTGCTTCACGTTTTCTTTGGTGGAAGAGAAAATAATGATAGACTGGTAGTCCTCATTTTCAAGAATGCGTTTCAGCAGTTCCGGTTTCTGGCTGTCGTACACCACGTAGGCCTGTTGCACAATTCCATCCGCCGGCTTGCTTATGGCAATGTTTACCTGTTCGGGGTCGGTTGCAATCTGGCCGGCCAGTTGTCTTATTTTTGGCGGCATGGTGGCCGAAAACATAATGGTTTGCCTTTTCTTTGGAAGGTAGTTGATAATGGTGCGAATGTCATCAAAAAAGCCCATGTCCAGCATGCGGTCGGCCTCGTCAAGGATGAGGTGTTGCAGGTGTTCGAAATTAATATCGCCCGATTGCAGCAACGCAATGAGCCGCCCTGGCGTAGCACATACAATATCCACGCCTTCTTCTAGGGCATGCTTTTGGTTAGACCAGGCAATGCCATCGTTACCTCCATAAATTGCGATAGAACCTACCCCGCAAAAATAGGCCAGACCATCAATCTGCTGGTCAATCTGCAACACAAGTTCGCGGGTTGGGGCAATAATCAGTGCGTTTAAATGGCGCTTAGGTGCCTGAAGTATATGATGAATTACCGGTAGCAGATAAGCCGCTGTTTTTCCGGTTCCGGTTTGGGCGCAGCCAATTAGGTCGCGGTTGACAAGTATTACAGGTATTGCTTGTTGCTGAATTGGTGTAGGTTGCTTGTACCCCATGCTGTAAAGCCCCTCCATGAGGCTCGGGTCAAGTGCGAAGTCGTCGAATGTCAATCGTTTAAGTTTTATTTTTCTGTCACGAAGTTAAGCCTTTTTTCCCGATGCGGGAGGGATTTGCCGGCCATAACTAAAACTAACCATTACTTAAACGAATGAAAAGTGTATATTACCAAATTTTTATATTTACGTTGCTGAATAATGAACTGGAAAAAAAGTAGATGGGCCGCGTTTAAACCGCTTTTTGCGCTGGTGATTTTCGTTTTTTCAGGTTTTATAAGCGGCGATAATGGCGCAATGCCGGTTCCGAACGGCATTAACAACATGCTTTTTTACGTGCAGCGCAGCCTGAATAAAAACACCATTATTTACCAGCTAAACCTAAACGACAAAAATGAACTTAATGAGGCCGAACCGATAAAGATATTCTGGAAAAATTATGCTACCAACGGTACTGTTGAACCGTTAAATTACGTACAAAAAAAATATGCCTACGGTATTGAGTCTTTTCTTTCGGATAAGGAAAAGAAAATATACACGTTCCATTTTGTGTCCTACAAAAAACAATTGTTATACCTGGCCAAAACCTCAGATAAAAAATACCATGTTTTCAGCTACTTTGGCAGCAAACTTATTGTTGTACAACGCGTTTATGTACAGATTAACGGTGGCTCATTCTGGACCCCAAGGGTTAAGTACATAGAGGTTTCAGGTACCGATCCTGTAAAAAATGAGCCCGTTACCGAAAAGATTGTCATCGAAAAGTAAA
>CALMNJ010000359.1 GCA_937868675.1 uncultured Bacteroidota bacterium
AAATGTTATTTCGTCCAGACATAAACCATCGTAAAGGTTTATCTGAACCTGATTTTGTGATGTTGCAAATTGTGAACTACCAATAAGAAGACCGAGTGTAATTAAAAGTTTTTTCATGGTTTTAATTTTATCAATCAAATATAATAAAAACTGGTCGCGCCGGTTTCAAGGTTTTTGCCTACACCGGTATTTCAATAATAACAGTAGCGCCTTTGCCTGGCGAAGAGTCAATATTGATGCTGCCATTCACAAACTCGATACGTGAAATGATGTTTTTTAATCCAATACCTTCGTACGAGTCTTTACGGCTCGCATCAAAGCCTACGCCGTTGTCCTCCACCACAATGGTTAGCTCCTTTTCATGCCTTATCAGTTGTAGTCCGATAACACTGGCCTTCGCATGTTTCACAACATTAGCCACGAGTTCCTGAATAACGCGGTAAAGCACGCTTTCCTTTTCAGGCTCCAGCCTTCCTTCAAGGCCCACGATCTCAAGATTTATTTTCAAACTGGGCGAACCCTGCAGTTTGGTGACAAACTCGCGCACAGCGCTTGCAAGCCCCAATTTAAGCAAGGTATGAGGCATCATGTTGTGCGAAACAGCACGTACCTCCTTCACCGATTCGTCCAGCAAATCAAGTGCGTTTTTAAAAGCTGTTCTGTCACTTTCATCGCCGGGCAATAGTTTTTCCTGAACACTGCTCAGGTTCATTTTTGCTGCCGAAAGTATTTGACCGACTCCATCGTGGAGGTCTTTTGCAATCCGGATGCGTTCTTTTTCCTCAGCCTCGATAATGGCTTTCGCCCTTATCTCCTTCTGGCGAGCCAGTTCGGCCTCGGCAGCCATTTTCATTTTTTGCTGCCTGTGCCACACCATTAACAGAAGAAGTAATATTACAAAAGCAAAACCAACAATAATTAAAATAATGACGGTGCTTTTCTGCTTGCTCTCCTCCTGTTTTAACCTCAGTTCGGCCTTGTTTTTCAATAATTCAATATCTCTTTTTTCAAGATCAAATTTGGTTTGCATTTCGGCCATACTTCTGTCAAGCCGCTGCCCATAAAGCGTGTCTTTCAATACAATAAGCGAATCGGAGTAGCGGAATGCTGTTTTCAGGTCGCCGGTAATGTCGTAATAGTTAGAAAGATTGTTGTAAAGGTTTTCCAGATTATCCTTATCGTTTGTGAGCGAATATATTTTTCTGGAATACGTATAGTACTTAAGCGTTTCCTTATAATTTTTGATCTGCATGTTTACCTCGGCCAGATTATTGGCTACGGATGATTGCCCATCGTAATTACCCGATTGTTCGAACAGTTTCAGAGCCTTTAATAAAAATCCCTCCGCTTTTTTTGGTTCCCTTTTCAATAAGTAAATTCCTCCCAGGTTGTTGTAGTTCCAAACTATTGACGTTTCATCGCCAAGCTTTTCTCGAATGCCGGTTGAAAGAAGGAAAAATTTTTCGGCCGAGTCAAGTTGCGAATGTTCGGCGTATAAAATGCCCATGGTGTTGTAAACATTGCCCAACGTTGTTTTGTTGGGCAGCTGGGCCGCTGTTTTTTCGGCATTACGAAGAGCCTTGTCCGCCTGCTTAAAATTATTTTGCTGCTGGTAACAATTGGCAATATTCACAAGAGCGTTGGCCGCGCTTACCGTGTCGTTAATAAGCTCAAACTCCTTTAACGCCAGCAGGGTGTACTTTAAACCCGGTTCAAGATCCTGAAGCATGATGTAGGCCGAACCCATGCGATGCAGGAGCGTACCGCGGAATTTTTGGGGAAGTGTCTCCCCATTGTTGCCTACTACGGGTTTTAAAAGCGCCAGCGATGAGTCGGGCTTGTCTTCAAAATAATACACACGGGTAAGTACCGCCAGCGCTGCGTAAAATGCTGGTGTTTTACCACAGGCTTGCGCTAGTGAGTAAGCATTGGCCGCATCGGTGTGTGCCTGCCGGAGCTCGGTTTTCATTTCACGGCCCGCCTTATCGGTGAGTGCTTTTATTTTCACCGTGTCGCAGCCACCCGAAGCGGCGGCCAAAAATGTCGCCAAGCATAAAAGGAATACCAAACACTTTTCCATCCCTCCAAAAATAACATATTACCCAATAAGGCGCCCGTTTAATAACAGGTGCCGTAACCTTATAATTGAGGTGTTAATTTTAATATTAAGTATCTTTAATCCCGGAAATGAAAACCAAAACATTAAAAAAGAACAAGGTAAATGTGGTGACGCTTGGTTGCAGCAAAAATCTGGTTGACAGCGAAGTGTTGATGGGCCAGCTCAAGGCAAACAAGTTTGAGGTAGAACATGAGGGCCAGAGCGAAGACCATGAGATAGTGATTATAAACACCTGCGGGTTTGTTGAAAACGCGAAACAGGAAAGCATTGACACCATTTTACGGTATGTGGAGGCAAAAAAAGAAGGCGCTGTTGAAAAGGTATATGTAACCGGCTGCCTGAGCGAACGTTACAAAAACGATCTTGAAAAGGAAATACCCGATGTGGATGCCTTTTTCGGTACCCGCGACCTGCCTAAAATTTTAAAAACATTAAAAGCCGATTATAAACACGAACTGGTGGGCGAGCGCCTACTAACCACCCCACAGCACTACGCCTATTTTAAAATCAGCGAGGGCTGCGACAGGCCCTGCAGTTTTTGTGCCATCCCCCTGATGCGCGGAGGCCATGTGAGCGTGCCTGTGGAAGAACTTGTAAAAAGGGCCGAAACACTTGCGGCAAAAGGCACTAAAGAGCTTTTACTGATTGCGCAGGATCTGACATACTATGGCCTTGATATTTACAAGAAGCGGGAGTTAGCCAAACTGGTAGATAGGCTGAGCGACATTGAGGGTATTGAGTGGATAAGACTTCACTACGCTTTTCCAAGTGGCTTCCCGATGGAAGTGCTGGATGTAATGAACGCCAAAAAAAATGTGTGTAAATATCTGGATATGCCGCTTCAGCACATAAGCGATAACATGCTAGGAAGCATGCGGCGCGGAATTACCAAACAAAAAACCATTGATCTTGTGAACCGCGTGCGCGACAAGGTACCGGGCATTGCGCTCCGTACCACATTAATAGCTGGTTACCCCGGCGAAACAGCAAAGGACCACGAGGAAATGTTGCGTTGGGTGGAGGAAACGCGTTTTGAAAGGCTGGGTATTTTTACGTATTCGCATGAAGAAAACACGCACGCCTTTGCACTGAAAGACGACGTGAGTGAAAAACTAAAAAAGAAACGCGCCGATGCCGTCATGGCCGTACAGCAGGAAATATCATACCAGCTCAATCAGCAAAAAACAGGAATGGA
>CALMNJ010000360.1 GCA_937868675.1 uncultured Bacteroidota bacterium
CTTCTTATGGCGGTTTTTTCTCAAACGTTTTTTGCGTTTGTGAGTAGCCATTTTATGTCTTTTTCTTTTCTTTCCGCTTGGCATAGCTTGTAATTTTTTAGTTAATGTTGTTTTTAAGTTGTTTAATGTACTTTGCCACTTCTATTCTGGTGGTTGCATCGTTTGTACGGGCAAGATATTTTTCCAGCATTTCAATGGTCTTTGGTGTTTCCCCAAGTTGTCTGTAGGCATCGGCCAGATGAAGATATGCCTCAATGTAAGTGCTGTCGGCACGCAACACTTTATTAAAGCGTATAATGGCTTTATCAAACTGGCCGCTTTGCTCCGAGAAAAAGGCAAAGGCAAGTTGCAGGCGTACGTTGTTACTGTCTGTTTTTTCAACCTCCCTCAACATACTGATTCCTTTCATCTGGTCGCTACTACCTTCAACATAGCAGCTGGCCAGCATGATGCGGGCATCGTTGTTGGCTGAATCCATATTAATGGCGTTCTGAAAACACCGCATGGCGCATTGGTATAAAACCGGTACTTCGTTTTGATCCTGCATGAACTGCACTGAGTAATAATACCTGTTTCCGGCCTCAACCCACTGAGCGGCTGTTTTCTGCACACGGGCCTTTTGCTCGCTGAAATGCGCTGCAAAATCGGGACGTTTTTTAGAGGTCCAGAAATTGGCGAGACTGTCAAATGCGTTATGCGCCTTCCATTTTTCAGTTTTTTGCTTTTGAGATGGTTCAAGCGACTTGTTAGCCATGCCCAAAAATAACTCGAGCGTTTGTGTAGGCGGCTGAGCATCAGGCTGCATTTTTTTACTGGCCTGTTCAGGCAACGAACGGGGAACAAAATATAAAAGAACGGACAGAACCAATGCGCTGACCACCAATAATATACGGGTGTTTGCGGCGCTCATTCTGGTTCTGTTAATCCAGGTTTTTTGGCAGTGGTTCGGCGGTTTTTACATTACGCTTTACCCTGTCGGCAAAAGTTTTGGCTGCTTTAAAGGCAGGTATATAATGGGCCGGGATAACCACTGTGGTGTTTTTTGAAATGTTGCGGCCAATTTTTTCGGCACGCTTTTTCACCACAAAAGTTCCAAAGCCTCTCAGATAAACATTTTTACCTTCCACCATGGAGTTGCGGATGGTTTTCATAAAAGCCTCAATTGTGGCTTGAACCGCCATCTTCTCAATTCCGGTTTTTTCCGATATCTCGTTAACAATATCTGCCTTTGTCATTTTACAAACTATTTATAATCAATTAATTGTGTTTCACAAAACGGGCAGCAAAGATACCATAAAAAAACAGATTTGAAAATTTTTTTTAAAAGCCCTGATTTTTTGACCTAAAACCCCTCAAAAGGCCTTATTTTAGGCACACTTATGAGCGAATGGTTCGGCAGGGCAATTATTAAATGGTACAAGAAAAGCGCCCGCGATCTGCCCTGGCGACACGAAACGGATGCTTACAAAATATGGCTTTCGGAGGTTATACTACAGCAAACACAGGTTGTTCAGGGCCTTTCGTATTACAATCGTTTTGTGGCTGCTTACCCTAAAATTACCCATCTGGCCCGCGCCAGTGAGGACGAAGTGCTAAAGATGTGGCAGGGACTTGGGTATTATTCCAGGGCCCGTAATCTGCTAAAGACTGCTCAAAAAAAAAAAAAAAAATACACAG
>CALMNJ010000361.1 GCA_937868675.1 uncultured Bacteroidota bacterium
TAGTGCGCCATACATTTACACCACCAGTCACCACTTCGTTTTTGTCAAGCGGCGATGCGGCAACACATAGGTCATACCAACCCTGTCCGCCGGTATCGGTTCCTGCATTAGAGTAACCAAGCAGATTAAGGGTTGAGGTGGATGATGTGAAAGAGGTTCCGCCATTCACTGATTTATAAAACCCCTGCAAGCCGCTATTGCTGCTATTGGATGCCAGAACATAAACATAATTTGTGTCGGCTGCGGTTACTGCGATTGCCATACGGTTAACTCCTGTAGTCGGGATTCCGTTGCTTATCTGAGTCCAGGATGCACCGCCATTGGTTGACCGTGATAGGGTGCTGCCTCCGGCATAAACAACATTCGGATTACCAGGCTTAAATTCCAAATCGTAGGTACTGCTGGTTGTTATCTGAGTCCAGGATGCGCCACCGTTCGTAGTTCGGTAAATTCCGGAGTTGGTAGCGGCCAGTAATATTTGAGGATTGGATGGATTAATTATAATGCGTCGGATAAGGAAATAATTGGTGACTGCATTTGTGAGGCCGGTTGAAGCCCATGTGCTGCCTCCGTTGGTTGATTTGAGGACACCAATGCTTCGCGTATCGCCCGCGTCGCCGTCACCGGTTGCAAGATACATCGTAAGCGTGTTGGTTGGGTCAATGGCCAAATCGCTGCAACCAATTATTGAAAGGAAATCGGTGTTCGTGGTCCAGCTCTGACCGCCGTTGGTCGAGTGCCACAAACCTCCCGCAGGTGCACCTATCCAAAGGTTATTGGAGTTGCCTGGAGTGATGGTGATAAAGCCCAGCCTGCCCGACTTTAGCAGTTGCCCGCCTGCGTTGCCGCTAATGGCCCCCATGGGGCCAATCGGTGTCCAGGTGGCAGAGGCGATGAGGTTGCCATTGCCAATCGTTTTTCCGGGCCCTTGATAGGATGCCTGATATTGGTTTAAGAAATCATTGTAGTTTTTAGGTGTAAGCGCAAGCAGCGAAAGGTCGCCAGATGGGTAAACGCGCGATTCTACAAAATGCTCCCAGCGTCTGAAAGCCTTGTAGCCTTTACCTTTCTCGGTAATATCTCTGGTTTTCCAGTAGTTCTCAAAATCGGCTTTTATGTCGTAATAATTGCCTTTGGGATTTTGCATTTTCTCTACCCATCCCTGCGCGTAGGTGAGGCAAAAAGAAATAATAAATAGAAGCGTAAGTTGTTGTTTATTCATACTATGGCCGTTTATTTTTGACCGATACACTAAAAATACAAAAATTAAAATTAGAGTATAGTTTGTGTAAAATAGTTTGAAAAATTATTCTGAAAATGTGCCGAGCTATTGACGAAATAAGCCATAAATAAACAACGGGGAATGCGGGAGAAACTCCGGATAATACCCGGAATCTGAAGAGCTATTCGACCCAATCAGCGATAAACAAGTTTGTGTCGCGGGTGCCGCCATTGTTGCGGTTCGACGAAAAAATGAGTTTTTTTCCGTCTGGTGAAAACATGGGAAAAGCATTAAAAATGCTCTTGTTTGTAATTTGTTCAAGGCCGGTTCCGTCCTCGTTAATCATAAACAACTGAAAATCGTATCCGCGTTTGCTGTGATGATTGCTTGAGAAAATGATCTTTTTGCCGCCAGGATGATAAAATGGAGCCCAGTTGGCCTTACCCAGTTTTGTAACCTGTTTCAAATCGCTGCCATCCACATTACAGGTGTAAAGTTCCATGTTGGTGGGGGCCACCAGACCTTTCGAGAGCAGGTCTTTGTATTCGTTCACTTCTTCGTCGGTTTGAGGGCGTGATGAGCGAAACACCAGTTTCTTCCCATCGGGCGAAAAAAATGCACCACCGTCGTAACCCAAACCGGAGGTAATTTGTTTTTGGTTTTTGCCGTCAATGTCCATGGTCCATAATTCAAGGTCGCCGCTGCGGTCGCTGGTAAAAACAATCTTATCGCCGTTGGGCGATACGGTAGCTTCAGCATCATAACCTTCGGAATTGGTGAGCTGTGAAACTACATTACCTTTCAGGTCGGCCACAAAAATGTCGTATGTTTTATAAACGGGCCAAAGGTACTTTCCTTTTATTTCAAAGGGCGGCGGACAATCATCTCCTCCCTTATGGGTGGAGGCGTATAAAATGTGTTTTCCGTCTTTCAGAAAATAACTGCAGGTGGTACGTCCTTTGCCAGTGCTGATAAGTTTAGGTTTATAAGTTGAGTCTTTTGCTGCTTTGGCGATATCAAGGTCAAATATCTGATCGCATTTAAGTCCCCATTTGGCATTATTACTTTGAAAAGAGGCGTGTTTGCCATTGAAACTGAAATAAGCCTCGGCGTTATCACCACCGTGGGTGAGCATTTTCATATTAGCCAGGTGCTTTTCTTCCTGGGCATAAAGTGCACTGGCAGAAAGGCAGACGAGGAGTGAAAAATATCGTAAATACATACCGTAATTAAAGGGGGCAAATATATTGATTATTGCCTTACTAAAGGGCTGAGAAAGGTCAAGAAAAAAACCCTTCGTTTTGGCGAAGGGTTCACAAGTTTCAAAGAAAACGGATTATTTTTTCTCTGCGGTTGATTTATTATCGGTGCTGGCAGATTTATTTTTGCAGCAGGATTTTCCTTCTTTGCTGCAACCTTCTTTTTTCTCGCCGGCGCAAGCTTTACCGTCTTTTTTACATTCTTTTTTGCCTTTGTCCTTGTCGTCGCCATAGTTGCCGGCAACAGCGCTACTGGCCAGAAGACCGGTAAAGGCAGCTAATAAAAATAATTTTTTCATGTTTTGAGAATTAACTAGTTAGTGGCTCAAAGGTAAGTTTAAATTGCTTCGATAATTGTTAAAAAGTGCTACTATAAACTAATACCGGCAAAATATACCAGGAAGGCGAAAATCATCCCGGAAGCCAAAAAAGACGTGTAAGTATAGGGTAAGCCCCGAAATTGGTATCGGTGTTTTTTTGTAAGGTTACTGAATCATTATTGTTTTCCGGCAAAGAAGTTATCTGGAACCCGGTACTTGCCGGTTTGTGCCCGGGCTTTGAGGTTACAATTTGCGCCAATGGCTTTTCCTGGCTTACCTTGTGGCCAGCATGTATTCACTATGCAAGAACTGATTAAGAGTTAAGAGAGTCTGTGTGTTGTTTTTTTGCGACTGAAACATCATACCACTTACCTGAACTTGATGTTTACAAGTCCTGTTTTTGTTAGAATACGATACGAGAATAAATTCTGCTGTGACCAACAAGGTAAGTTTCGTTTTTTTTGAGATGTTTATTTGATTTAAAATAAGGCCCGGGATTATTGTTCCCAATTTATCAAAGCAGGCTGTAATGGGGTGATGATCGGTATAGGTTGGGTCGGTTTTAATGTAACGTGAACAGTTTAGTTTTTTGTCGTGTAGTATATAATCTATTCTGAACTGAGGCCATTTACCAGCGTAGGTGCGGCCAATGCCAAAACCTTTTTCAAGAAAAGCGTCTTCCAGATTGCGGGTGAGCTGCTGGTAGGCGTACGACGCAGCGGTATCGTTAAAATCGCCGCAAAGAATAACCCGATAAGGAC
>CALMNJ010000362.1 GCA_937868675.1 uncultured Bacteroidota bacterium
TTCTTCGAGTTCGTTGGCAAAACGCAGAAGTAGAATTTCGCCCTGATCTTTGAACACAATTTCGCGTCCTCTGAAAAACACGAAGGCTTTTACCTTGCATCCATCCTGCAAAAACTTGATTGCGTGATTTTTTTTGAAATTAAAATCGTGATCGTCGGTATGCGGGCCAAAGCGTATATCTTTAATCACAATTTTGGCCGCCTTGGCTTTCATTTCCTTGGCTTTCTTTTTTTGCTCGTAAAGAAACTTGCCGTAGTCAACTATTTTACAAACCGGCGGATCCACATTTGGCGCAATTTCCACCAGATCAAGCTCCATGGCACGGGCCATTTCCATGGCTTTTTGGATGGGGTAAACTCCGGTTTCTATTCCTTCGCCCACCACACGAACTTTTGGCGATGTAATTCGATGATTAACGCGGTGTAATTCTTCTTTAACACCCGGGCGCTTGAAACCCGCTTTTAAGCCTCTTGGCTGTTTTACGATTGGTTTTTGATCGGTTCCTGACTGAGGGCCCGATGCATTAGGGCTTTTTTGATTGATAGTTGCCTCCGCTTTTTAGTTATACGTTGTTTTATTTATTGTAAAGCCATTTGTTGGCTATTCTTTATCCTTACGGTTAAAATCACTCTCAATGAGCTCGTTTATGTAATGCGCAAAATCGGGAATTGTGAACGTTCCTATATCTCCCTTGCCGTGTGCGCGCACCGCTACTTTTGCTTCTGCCTCTTCTTTTTCGCCCACCACAAGCATAAAGGGGATTTTTTTAATTTCATTGTCCCTGATCTTCTTACCTATCTTCTCGTTGCGATCGTCAACAAAACCACGGACACCCGATTCGCCCAGTAAATTTAATGTTTTTTGAGCATACTCGTTATATTTTTCGGAGATGGGAAGCACCGCCACCTGATCGGGTGTGAGCCATAAAGGGAAGTTGCCACCGCAGTGTTCGATAAGCACAGCAATAAAGCGTTCCAGGCTGCCAAAGGGCGCCCGGTGAATCATTACGGGGCGATGTTTTTGATTGTCGCTGCCGGTGTATTCAAGCTCAAAGCGCTCAGGCAAATTGTAATCCACCTGAATGGTACCCAGTTGCCATTTACGGCCCAGGGCGTCCTTCACCATAAAGTCCAGTTTCGGGCCATAAAACGCTGCCTCGCCCAGTTCGGTTACGGTTCTCAATCCTTTTTCTGCTGCCGAATCAATAATGGCCTGTTCGGCCAGGCGCCAGTTTTCGTCGCTGCCAATATATTTCGACAGGTTTTCGGGATCGCGCAGCGAAATTTGTGCCGTGTAATCATTAAAATCCAGGGCATTCAATACCATCATCACCAGATCAATAACCTTACAGAATTCATCCTTTACCTGATCGGGGCGCACAAAGAGGTGAGCGTCGTCCTGGGTAAATCCGCGCACGCGTGTAAGGCCATGTAACTCGCCATGCTGTTCGTAACGATACACAGTGCCAAACTCGGCATAACGCACCGGAAGGTCTTTATATGATTTTGGTGACGATTTATAAATTTCGCAGTGGTGCGGACAATTCATTGGTTTAAGAAAAAACTCTTCGCCCTCCTGTGGTGTTTTAATTGGCTGAAAAGAGTCTTTACCATATTTTTCGTAGTGACCCGAACATACATAAAGTTCCTTTTGCGCAATGTGTGGCGTAGCTACCGGAACATAGCCTGCTTTAAGCTGTGCCTTTTGCATAAACTGAATGAGGCGTTCGCGCAGCATGGCGCCTTTTGGCAGCCACAAAGGTAAGCCCATGCCTACCTTTTCTGAAAAGGTAAAAAGTTCAAGTTCCCTTCCAAGCTTTCGGTGGTCGCGTTTTTTGGCCTCCTCGAGCATGGTCAGGTATTCTTTCAGTTCTTTTTCTTTTGGGAAGGTGATGCCATACACGCGGGTAAGCATTTTGTTTTTTTCGTCGCCTTTCCAGTAAGCTCCGGCTATGTTAAGAATTTTGGCTGCTTTAATAAAACCGGTGTTGGGAATGTGGGGGCCCCTGCACAGGTCGGTGAAATTGCCTTGTGTGTAAAGGGTAATGTTACCATCCTCAAGCCGTTCGAGCAAATCGAGTTTGTATTCGTCGCCTTTGTCTTTAAAGTAAACAATGGCGTCGGTTTTTGAAATTTCTTTACGAACATACACATTGTTTTGCCTGGCCAGTTCGAGCATTTTTTGCTCAATTTTTTCGAAGTCGGCCGGACTGAGTGTTTGCCCGTTTAAATCAACGTCGTAATAAAACCCGTTTTCGAGCGGTGGGCCTACCCAGAATTTTACACCGGGATAAAGCGCCTCAAGCGCCTCGGCCATAAGATGGGCCGATGAGTGCCACATGGTTTCTTTGCCAAGTGTATCGTTCCAGGTCAGGAGCGTGAGCGCGGAGTCGGCATGGATGGGGCGGGAGAGATCCCACACCTGTTCGTTTATTTTTGCGGCCAGCACATTGCGGGCCAGCCCTTCGCTAATGCTTTGGGCCACTTGCATGGAGGTAGTTCCTTTTTCATATTCGCGAACTGAACCATCGGGTAGAGTTATTTTTATCATAATAGTGCCCTGCTTACAACGCAGGTTTAAATTTCAGGGATTAAAGATAACATAAAAGACTTTAGGTTGCTTGGGATGTTTGTTATTTTTGAGAGAATGAAGTGCCGTTGTGGTTAGATTCAGTTGCCTGGCAACGGTGACGGTTTGTGCCTGTGCGGTTTAATAATTAAGCCTTATTTTAATGGTGCAGCCGCTTTATCCGTTCACTGAAACTGATGAAGCGTAATTCCTGTTATTGCTTTTATCATGTAAGAAAACAATATAAGAACCAATTCAATTTGTTAAGCAACTCTGGTGTTGCAGCCGCCAATGCCATAAGCCTGGAAGGCTTTTGCACAGGTGCCATAAAGTGGTTGAAAAAAACCCACCATGTCAGGCCCCAATAATTGAATAAAAAGGATAAAATGCCTACTTTTGGCAACCTAAAAATTGGGCCGTTTTACCGGGAACCGTTTCTCCGGGTACAAAAGCGCCACAAGGGGTAAAAAACTATGAAAATATTAGTAGCCATCAGCAACGTACCCGACACCACAACAAAAATTCAGTTTGCCGACGGGGACACCAAATTTAATTCGGCCGGAGTAACCTATATTATTAACCCCTACGACGAGTGGTACGCCCTGGTGCGCGCCCTTGAGCTTAAGGAGGCCAACCTGGCCAGCAAGGTAACCATTCTGCATGTGGGCCTGCCCGATAGCGATGCCACCATACGCAAAGGTCTGGCTCTGGGCGCCGACGACGCTGTGCGTGTGGATGCCGATGCACCCGATGCCTACTTTGTGGCCGAACAAATTGCCGCCTACGCCAAAGCCAATGCTTACGAGCTTGTGCTGGTTGGCAAAGAAACCATCAACTACAACGGCGCTTCGGTAGGTGCCATGGTGGCCGGCATCATGGATTTGCCCCACATATCCATGGCTACCAAAATGGAAGTGTCCGGTGCTAAAATAACTGCCGAGCACGACGTGGACGGTGGATCGCGCGTGGTGGAATGTGAATTGCCGGTTGTGGTAAGCTGCGCAAAAGGCATGGCCGAACAACGCATCCCCAACATGCGGGGCATTATGGCCGCACGCACCAAGCCCCTGGCCGTGGTTCCTGCCGGCGGAGGCAGCGCCCTTACTACCGTAAAATCGTATAGCCTTAACCCCGGCCGCACCACCTGCAAAATGATTGGCGAAGACAATATGGACGAGTTGGTGCAATTACTGCACACCGAGGCCAAGGTTATTTAATTTTTAAAGAAAACGTTATGGTATTAGTATATACAGAGATTAATAAAGGACGTGTAAAAAAAGCGTCGCTTGAGTGCGTAAACTACGCAGCACATATAGCACAAGCCATGGGGACCAGTGTTACCGCCCTGGTAAACAACGCCGACGCCGCCCAGCTTGAAGAGATTGGCAAGGCCGGCGCCACAAAAATCCTTTCGGTAAAAAACGATGCGCTAAACGACGACAGCATGTTGCTGAGCGCAGCGCTTGAGCAGGCAGCAAACACCGTGGGCGCAAAGGTAATTGTGTTTGCCTTCGACCTGGCAGGCAAAGCTGTGGCCCCTAGGTTGGCGGCAAAGCTTAAAGCGGGCCTGGTAGCGGGTGCCGTAGATTATCCGGTCATTAACGGCAGCAGCATGGATGTGAAGAAAAATGTGTTTTCGGGCAAAGCCAGCGCCGTATATACTATACACAGCGAGGTAAAAGTAATTTCGTTGCTGCCCAACAGCTTTCCGGTAAAACTTGGCGAAAACAAAAGCAGCGTGAGCGATTTCAGTGTTGACCTTAGCGCGGTGAAATCGAAACTAACGGTAAAAGAAGTAAAAACAACCAGCTCGGGAGGCATGGTGCCGCTGCCTGAGGCTGAACTTGTAGTAAGCGCAGGCCGCGGATTAAAAGGACCGGAAAACTGGGGCATTATTGAAGATCTGGCCGGCTCGCTGGGCGCAACCACTGCCTGCTCGCGCCCGGTTTCGGATATGCACTGGCGCCCGCACCACGAGCACGTAGGGCAAACAGGTATCGCCATCCGTCCTAACTTATATATTGCTGTTGGCATTTCGGGTGCCATACAACACCTGGCGGGTGTAAACGGCAGCAAAACCATTGTGGTAATCAACAACGATAAGGAAGCACCCTTCTTTAAGTCGGCCGATTACGGTGTAGTGGGCGATGCCTTTACCATCGTGCCAAAGCTTACCGAAGCCATTAAAAAATTCAAGGCTAACCAGAACTAAGAACCAGAATTTTTACGTAAATTTAGGTTTCTCTTGATGAAAAAAGTTCGGTTAGAAATTGTGGGTCTTTCATACAGCCAGACACAGAGCGGCGCTTACGCGCTGGTGCTTGGCGAGAGTTCGGGGTCGCGCCGGCTGCCCATTATTATAGGCGGTTTTGAGGCGCAGGCGATTGCCATTGAACTCGAAAAAATGAGCCCCAGCCGCCCTCTTACACACGACCTTTTTAAATCCTTTGCCCAAACCTTCGAAATTAATATTACCGAAGTGCTTATATACAACCTGGTGGAAGGAATTTTTTACGCCAAACTGATTTGCAGCAGCGGCGATAAGGAAACCGAAATTGATGCCCGCACCAGCGATGCCATTGCACTGGCCGTAAGGTTTAACTGCCCCATTTTTACCTACGAATTTATACTTAAAAACGCCGGCATTGTACTTGACGATGATGCCGAAACCCTGGCAGGGCAGGAGAGCAGCCCAGCAGGCAGTACGCCGCAAAAGGCCGGCAAAGCCGAGGCTAAAAGCAGCGCCGAAGGCGACGAGTATAAGGATAAGAGCAGTGAGGAACTTAAAAACATGCTGCAAACCGCTCTGGAGGAAGAGAAATACGAGATGGCCTCTAAAATACGGGACGAGCTAAACCAACGCAAAAAATCGTAAACACGAAAAAAAACACATAAAAAAAACCGGGCACTACCCGGTTTTTTATTTCATATTGGTTAAATCAATTATTTCTTTTCTGTAGCGGTTGGGGCGGTTTTGCCCTCAACTGGCTTTACATTGTTTTCTTTTGCCTTTGGCGCAGGGAGGCCTTTTTGCGAAATGGCCATTCTGGTTTTTGGTTGTTCTTCGTTACCGGGGCCTTTATCGTTTTTCTCAGGCATGCCTTTCAGCGTCCCGTCGGGGTTCACGCTTATATGGTCGTCAGAGTGCGTACTTGGCTGCGCTTCGTTTTGTGGTTTAGCAGGTTTGCTTTGGGCGCTGCCTACAGCCGCAAAAAGTGCTATAAATGCAATGGTAAAAATGGTCTTTTTCATGGTATGAAATTTTAAATAAAGATATACAATCCTTGCGTAAAACAAAACGGGTCATGGTTAAAAAAACTCAAAGCTGTTTACCTGCTTTTGGGCAACGCATGGTATGTGAAGTCACCTTGGTGGGGTGGCATAGAGGCCGGCTTGGCGTAAATAAAACCTGGTGGTGTGTGAAAAGTCAATTTATAGAATGTATTGTTACAAACCTGAAGGGGGAGTTGCGGCAGGGATGCTGCGCCATGGGATTGCAGCGGAAATCCTTTTTGGGGCGACCTCTTTTTTGGCCCCAAAAAGATTGCAGCGGAAAGCCCGGTGGCGGTGCAGGTTTTACTGAATTGTGTTGGCCTGCACCGACAGGCGCCCAAAAATTTAAAAAACGGAAAGGGCTTTTAAAGCTTGACGGAATAAAGAAGATGCAAACAAATAAATTAATCCCAGCATCAAAGCTGGTTATCGAGCTGTTTCAGCTCCTCTACCTTTTCCAGATAGCCCAGTTTTTCGTACGAAAAAATAAGGTTATTAAGGCAGCGTTTCATTATTTCCACATTGCTGCAGGGCAGATAGTATTTAGATTCGGGCTCGAGGTTGAGCTGTTTTAAAAACTGGTCAATGTCTTTTTGCGCAAACATAAGGCCCTTGCTAAAGGGGTTTATGTAAAACAAAATGTTGTTTGAGAGCGATTTGTTGGTTACATCCATGAGGTTGGCGTAATCGTTGAGGTACGCCAGCACAAAATGCTGCGGCAGGTTAATGCCGTAAACCGGTATGTTGAGCTCTTTGCAGATAAGCATGTACACCACGCTGAGCATAAGCGGGTTGCCCTTTTTGCTTTCGAGCACATTATTTATAAAGGAGTTTTGCGGGGCGTGGTAGTTGGTAATGTTGCCGCTAAACTGGTGCACTTCAAACAAAATGTGGTTCAGTATCTTTACTTTTTCGAGTGCGGTAAGGTCTTCGCTCAGTTCCAGCCACACATCCTGCTTTATCTGGGCAAGTTGTTTTTTTATTTTAGTCTCATCCAGGTCGGGGTATTGGTAGCGCGCCA
>CALMNJ010000363.1 GCA_937868675.1 uncultured Bacteroidota bacterium
AGGAAACTATATTTCAAACATAGCCAATACGGGAACGTCCACCTTGCACGTGGTGGTTGCGGGTTTAAGTAATGCCAATGGCACCAACACGGTATTCAGGTTCAACCGCGTTTGGGGTCTTAGTAATACCAGTCCGGGAACAACGATAACAGGCCCTCCAGTTGCCTGCGGTTTTTTTATCCGCTCAGGAACCAGTGGACTTTTAATTCACAACAATATGAGTTGGTTAGGTGATGGGCAAAGCTGAAACACTTCATTTATGGGTGTTTATGGTAACCACGGCTCGAGCCCAAATCCAACAGTACAAGTTTATCATAACACTATTAATATAGAGGGAACTGTAAGTTCCGGCTCACTACCTACATTTGGGATAGCCCGTACAGACTTTGGCGCCACAGCAAGAGTAGTTACTTATGATATAAAAAACAATCTGGTTACCAACACACGAAGCGGGGGAAGCGGAGCACATTACGCCATAGCCAACAATTACGGTGTTGCCGCTCCAAGCACCAGTGGCTGGGCCGCAGGCGCATCAAATTACAACGTATTAAATGCAAATGCCGGCACCGTTGGCTGGTGGGGTGCAAATCAAACACTGGCAAGCTGGCAGGCCACCGCATCCTGTGATGGTAGCAGTTATTCAGGTATCGCTGTAACATACAGCAACTCGGTTTCCGATCTTCATTTAAACATGGGAACAACTCCAAATTACCTGGAATCAGGAGGCACAGGAACTGCAGTAACCGGTATTAATATTGATATTGATAATCAAACCCGCCCCGGCCCTGTAGGATCGGTGAATGGTGGTGGTATTTTCCCTGATATTGGCGCCGATGAGTTTGACGGTGTTTTTATTGATATAGTTGCTCCAATAATTTCATACACCCCACTCGGGATTGCCTGTAATTCGGGTAATCGTACGTTTAGTGTTTCTTTCACTGATTTGAGTGGTGTACCAACTACAGGTTCGCTTGTACCACGCGTGTATTACAAAAAGAATTCCGGTTCGTACTTTTCATCCCCAGGCGTGTTGGCTAGCGGCAGTGCTACCAGTGGTGTTTGGAACTTTACAATAAACAGTACAACCATGGGAGGATTAAGTAGCGGTGATAATGTTTCGTACTTTGTGATTGCGCAGGATATCGCTTCCACGGTTAATATCGGAGCCATTCCTGCCTCGGGTCTGTTGGCAAGTAATGTGCTCACGGTATCAAGCACTCCCACTGCTCCTTACACGTATTCAGTAATTATTGGTGTATCTCCTACTGTAACCCCATCTTCCTTTTCACTTTGTGTGGGTAACTCTCAAACATTAACCGCTACCGGTCCAAACTTCACGGGTACCATGTCTGTTGGAACCAATGTTCAGCAAAACTCAGCAACAACATTTCCCGCACCTTATAGTCGTTATTATGGCGGACAACGCTATCAGTTTATTGTTCAGGCCAGCGAGCTCAGTACTGCCGGATTTGGTGCTAACTCTACCATTACCAGCATTGCGTTTCCTGTAGCATCGTTCGGGGCTAACTGGGGCGTTTCTGCATTTGACATTCAGAACTACATCATTAGTGTAGGTGCTACCACTCTCACTTCATTATCGGCCTTTCAAACCGGACTCACACAGGTATTTGGTCCTGTTAATTACAGCCCAACTGTGGGTTATAATAATATTCACGCATTCAGTACACCATTTGTATGGAACGGCACGGATAATCTTGTAATCGAAACGGCTTTTTCAAATAGTGTATCCGGTACAAGTGCGGATGCCGTTATTCAATATACCACCGGGGCAAGCGCTGGCAGCAGTATTATTTATCGTGCCGATAATGTCTCGGCAGCGACTATATATACTACAACTACAATTTCATTAACTTATGCTTCGAGAGTTGATTTTAAACTTTTCGGTACAACCAGTGGTGTTTTTAGCTGGTCACCGTCAAATGATCTATCATCTTCAAGCGGAACGCTTGTTACGAGTACACCAACCGTTTCAAAAACATATACTTTATCGTTATACAATGGGGTTTGTACAACTACATCCTCTGCTGTGGCAAACGTTGTTATAGGTCCTACCCTAAGTCTGGCCGGTACCGGTACGATCTGTAGTGGCAATGTCGCTACACTTTCCGTATCCGGCGCTTCCAGCTACTCATGGAGTACCGGCTCTACCTCTGCCAACATTTCAACCACGCCTTCAGTAACTACAACTTACTCTGTAACCGGAACCACTTCAGGTTGTACATCAACCGCCCTCACCACCGTTTCGGTTAATCCGAGTCCAATTGTAAATATTGCCGGAACATCGGCTTTATGTACCGGGCAATCGGCCTCTTTAATTGCAAGTGGCGCTTCATCCTATTCGTGGAACACGGGTGCTACCACAAACAGTATTACCACATCTCCTACCATCACCACAACTTACTCTGTTACCGGAACTGACCCCAACGGCTGTTCGTCAACAACCGCTCAATTGGTAAGTGTTGCCGCATCACTATCAGTTACCATAACAGGGCCATCATCCATCTGTGTTGGACAAACTGCGACGCTTACAGGCAATGGAGGTGCAACGTATACCTGGAATACCGGCGCAACTTCCTCCAGCCTTGCTCTTACGCCTAGCGTAACTACAACGTATAGTATAATCGGGAGTTCGGGCACTTGTTCAAACACCAACGTAAAGACCGTTACTGTTAATCCTACGCCAACGGTTTCTGTTTCAGGAAGCTTAAGTTTATGTGCCGGACAAACTGTGACTTTAACAGCAAGTGGGGCCAATACTTACAGCTGGAGCAACGGAGCCACCAACGCTACTGCCGCACTCTCGCCAACGCTTCCCACTTCATATACTATTACCGGAACAAACACGCTGGGTTGCAGTAATGCCACAAATATTATTGTTATGGCAAATCCACTACCCAATATTGGTATTACACAATCAGCAGGCACTGTGTGTGTCAATACACCGATAACGTTTACCGCGAGTGGCGCAAATACTTACACATGGAGCAATGCTGCCAACACTAACACAACAAGCTTTACTCCTACAGCCTCTTCGGTTTATACCGTAAATGCAACGAGTTTGGCTGGATGCGTTAACAGTAAAACGGTTTCGGTTGGAACCTTTGCGCTACCGGTTTTTGTTATATCGCCTGCTTCTCCTTCAGTTTGTTTATCTAACACGATAACCCTTTTTGCGTCAGGAGCGAATACCTATACCTGGAACAATACTATTTTCTCAAACTCAGCGGCATTCTCACCAACAGCAAATACTGTTTACACACTTTCAGGAACCAGCATTAATAACTGCGTTTCGAGTACTACAGTAGGTGTAGCCACATTCAGCCTTCCTGTAGTGGCCATTTCGCCTTCAGTTCAAACCGTATGTGTTTTATCTCCGGTTTCATTTACCGCCAGCGGGGCCAGCACTTATACCTGGAACAACTCAACCACGCTCCTAAGTTCAACGGTATCCCTTATTCCCAGTGCCTCTGCCATTTACAGCGTAACAGGTACTGATTCATTTGGCTGTACCGGATCTGCAACCGTTTCAGTAACAGGTCTGCCCCTACCAAACATCAGCATTACACCTTCGCTCACAACGGTTTGTGCGTTGAGCCCTGTCAACTTCACTGCTTCAGGCGCCCAAACTTACAGCTGGAGTACCGGAGCATCTGGCTCAATGGCTGCTGTAAGTCCGTCAGCACTGGCTACCTATTCGGTGGTAGGCACCGACAGTAATAATTGTACATCATCAGCCCAGGCAGTCATACTCACCAATACGCTTCCGGTTATTGGTTTGTCGCCCGTCAATGCAACCGTGTGTTCACTTTCGCCCGTTAGTTTCACAGCCTCTGGTGCTGTTAGCTACACATGGAGTGGTGGTTCCAACGGATCAACAGTGACCCTGGCACCTGCCAGTAATACCGTGTACACGGTTAGCGGAACCGATTTAAATAACGGTTGTGTTGGAACTACAACCTTTGCCGTAAATACAAACAGCCTGCCGGTTATTGCCATCGCTGCATCAGCCGCTTCGGTGTGCCCCGGATCAACAGCCACCTTTACAGCATCAGGCGCCAACAGCTTCACCTGGACGGTTGTTAACAGCACCGGCTCGGTGGTTTCTATCACGCCCAGCGCCAACGCTGTTTACACTGTGTCCGGAACTGACAATTTTGGTTGCGTTGGCACAAAAACTGTTTCCCTCGATCTGTTCAATCTGCCCACTATATCAGTAACGCCGCAAACGTCAACAATCTGTTTGAATGAAGTGGCCACATTCAGTGTTGCAGGCGCCAATACTTTCACGTGGCAACCGGGCGCCGGAACCGGTACTACATTTACTGCATCGCCTATTGTATTATCGCAATACACCGTTACCGGAACGGATGGTAACAATTGTGATAATTCGGCAGTAGTAACTTTGTTTGTGAACTCTTGTACGGGCCTTTCGGAGACCGCAGACAACAACGCTTTAATTCGTTTATTCCCTAACCCAACCAACGGTGTTATTACAGCCAAATTTGATTATGAAGGGGTGAAAGAAATCCTGATTATTGACGAAACTGGTAAGGCAATTGAAATACGCACCACCGAACAAAGAAGCGAAGTGTTTGATTTAACCAAATATGCCAAAGGGATTTATCTTGTAAGGGTTCAAAGCAAATCCGCTACAGGCTATTTCCGAATCAGCGTTCAATAAATTTTTACTATCCATTTATTAAAAGGCCTCCGGTATTCCGGGGGCTTTTTTGATTTAGGCTTCATTTGATTGAACCTGTTCTTAAAATTTTTGAATTACATTCTTTAAATACTTGCTTAGCGGCGCGAGTACCTCTCAATTTTAACCGTTGACCTCTTATCTAAAAAAACTGTAACTTTTTGCGTTACTGATATGTATTAAACTTAAAATCTGCTTTATGGAAACTGGAAAGAAAATTTTGACTGCAACAGTAATTGCTTTGTTTACTTTACTGTATTCGTGCAATAAGAGTTCAACCAAAACAACTGCGAGTTGCGACGGCACCTCCTCCACTTACAACTCCAACATGAAAACCATTCTTGATGCAAACTGCACGGCTTCCGGCTGCCATCCTGCCTACAGCAGCTACCAGGGCATTAAAAGCATCCTCGAAAACGGTCAATTCACCAGCCACGTACTCACCAGTCAGGATATGCCACGCAATGCAACACTGAGTAGCGACCAGCTCAATAAAATTCAATGCTGGGCCGCTGCGGGCTACCCCGAAAAATAGTCTTACTGTTTTCAGAATATGTATCTTTAAGAGCGTCGCTGAATGACGCTCTTTTTTATGCAACCAGGTTCCCTCTCGCGCGGCAAAGAAATTTTGTATGCCTTTGGTATGATGGGTTGGAGCGTGCAGATAAATCTGATCGGCGTGATTCTCACTTATTTTTACCTTCCTCCGTCCAGCAGTGGCTTGCCGGCGTTGATCACACAGACTGCCATACTAGGCGTTTTTAATATCGTTTCGTTGGTGTTGCCTGCCGGACGCCTGCTTGATGCCGTGTACGATCCCCTCATTGCCCAATGGAGTGATCGAAGTAAAAATCCAAAAGGCCGTAGAATTCCTATGATGAAACTTGCCATCCTGCCGTCCGTTATATTCAGCTTTTTGGTTTTTTATCCTCCACTTTACAGTCAAAGCGGCTGGAACGTTTTTTGGCTCATTGTTATGCTCGCCGGGTTTTACATTTCCACAACAACGTACAGCATTCCTTACAACGCACTTTTGCCGGAGCTGGCGCACACATCTGCTGATAAAGTAAGGCTCGCAAGCTGGCAGTCGGCCGGGTATGTATTTGGTATTGCGATCTCATCCAATACTTTTAATCTGGCCGAAGCTTTAAAAGTTTCATTTAAGATTGCTGAAAAAATTGAGGCCATTCAGCTGGCGGTTCTTATCATGAGTATTCTTGGCGGGCTTTTTATGTTTGTAACGGTTGTAGCCATAAACGAAAAAAAACACAGTCACTCGCAACCAAGCACGGTGAGTCTTTTACCCGCCATTAAGCACACGCTTCGAAATAAAAATTTCCGGATTTTCGTGGTGGCCGATTTCTCCTATTTCATGGCGGTAACCATCATCACATCGGGCCTTATGTACTTCGTAAACGTACTTCTTGGGCTTGAAGAAAGCATCGGAAACAAGCTCATGATAACCATGGTACTGGTTTCGTTTGTTTTTTATCCGGTGGTTAATTACCTGTCAGGCCGTATCACAAAAAAATCAATGATTGTTTTTTCATTCCTGTTGCTTGGGCTTATTTTTTCAGGCATATTTATTCTGGGTAAAATTCCCTTCGCTCCAAAAACTCAGATTTTTACATTAATTGCCTTTGCCGCTATTCCGGTTGCAACACTTAATATTTTACCCAACGCCATCCTTTCGGAAGTGATCGAAAAAGACAGCCTGGAAACCGGTCAGAACAAGGAGGCACTCTATTTTGCCGTTCGTTATTTTTTCGTAAAAATCGCGCAATCGTTCGGTATCGCTCTTTTTTCGATGCTGCTTACTTTTGGAAAAGACACAGGCAACGACCTGGGTATCCGGCTCAATGGCATATCCGGCCTGGTGCTTTGCATCGGCGCGGCCTACATCTTCTCGCGTTTCAGAGAAACACCACAATAAATCAAGAACAATCGGCAATAGGTTTTCTGCCAGGGGCAGCACACGTTTTTTAATGGCGGAATTATTTTCCTGACACAAGCGATGCCTCTGCTTCATCACCTGTATCAACCACCATGTCAAGGCTCTGAACCAGTACATCGTGCTCATCCAGCCACAAAACGCCGTCCTGAATAAAATCCTTTAACGTGTAACGCTTCTGTTTGAAGCCTGACTTTTTTAAAGCGGCAGGAGGCGCGTTGCTAATTGCAAGCGGCTTTGCTCTTTCAAGAACCGGGCAGTTGTCAAGCTCATAAAGTTTTTCGTCCTCAATCAGTTTTATAAGATCTTCGGCATAAGTTGGATATGTGGCATAGCCGGCATTTTTAAGTCCGTAACACCAGCTTTTATAATCATCCATGGGCAACAGAAACAAATCGGCATAACGAGGTCGCATCACCAAAAACCGGCTGTGGTCGCGATACGATTCTTCTACATTAAAATATTTCCTGAAACACTCGTTCAGGGTATCATCGTGCATGGTGATTGTATCGCCCAACCATTCGTCATGACATTTGATTCCAAAATGGTTATTGGACTGTAAGGCCAGATTACTGGTACCGCTTCCGCTTTCAAAAATCGCCTGCGCCAGCACCACGCTTGCCGGTATGTGAAATTCGATCATTTGCCGGATGGCGAGTTCGGAATACTGACGGATGTATGGTTTCAGATTCGGCTTCAGTTTTTCCTGCGGTGACTGGGCGCTTGTTTTAAACGCCAGCGTGCATAAAAGTAACGTAAGCAAAAGAACAGGAAAGGGCGCCGACCTTGAAAATGCAGGTTTAATCATCTACATTTACAAAAATAGAGCCTTAGTCAGGCTTTAATTAGCTTAGTTTT
>CALMNJ010000364.1 GCA_937868675.1 uncultured Bacteroidota bacterium
AATGTTGAAAACTGATATTCGCCAAATCAGGGTGTGGTAGCCTGTTTCTTAAAACCTTTACTTTCCGGATTTTTAATTTCTTATCTCTACATTTGCGCCATGATAAATGCTGCCATTTTTGCCAGCGGCGAAGGCACCAACGCCGAAAATTTATTTCAGCACTTTGCCAGCGATCCGCGTATTAAAATAAAACTTGTAGTTACCAACCGTGCCGATGCCGGCGTGATAGCCCGCGCCGAGCGTTACAAAAAAAATGTTCAAATCATCAGTAAAACAACCTTACTTAATTACTCCGAAAAATTTATTGAGTTTCTGCAGGTCGAAAAAATTGATCTTATTATACTGGCTGGCTTCCTTATAAAAATGCCCGATGCGTTTATAAAAGCCTTCCCGAACCGAATCATCAACATTCACCCGTCTCTGCTGCCCAAATATGGCGGTAAGGGTATGTATGGCATGCATGTGCACGAAGCCGTAATTGCCAACCACGAAAAAGAAAGCGGTATCACCATCCATTATGTAAACGAACATTACGACGAGGGTGAAATTATTCTCCAGGCAAAATGTACGGTTGAAGCAGGCGATACCCCCGACACACTTTCAAAAAAAATACGGCTGCTTGAGTTTGAATACCTCCCCAAAGCGGTAGAAAAATTTTTGTGATTACATCCGCAACATGATCACATATTGAAAACAAAAAAGCCGGGTGTTAACCCAGCTTTATTTCAATTCAGCTCTACTATTCCCTTATCAGTTTCATAACCGTATATCGGTTACCCGAAACAACCTTCAGATAATAAACGCCTTTAGCTTCGCCTGTCAGGTTTATTTCACTGTAAGGCGAACTGGTGTTTTCCTTCCTGATTACCCTGCCAAGGGCATCGCTTACTTCAATGCGAAGCTCAGCTGCCGTTTTGTTTTCAATCTTAAACAGGCCACGAGACGGATTGGGAGAAACGTTTACAAGATCAGATACATAATTAAGGCTGGCAATACCTAAATCAAACGTTGAACAAATGGAATCTGTGTTAAGGCAACCCAGCGCATCTGAAATGGTAAGTGTGTAACATCCCTGTATGTCATCGAGTTCATTGCTGTTTGAACCACCAGGTGACCAGGTATAACTGTACGGTGCCGTTCCGCCGCCGGCGTTAACCGTAATAGTACCGTCAATACATGTTGAGCAACTCAGATTGGTTGACATGAGGGTGGTGGTTGGCAAGGGATTTACTGTAAGTGTAAATACTTTATTGGTATAACAAACCGGACTTAAAAACCCGGTTACGGTAAATACGGTAGTGGTGCTGATGTTCACGGTTTCGGTAGATGCGGTTGATCCTGTACTCCAACTATAGCTTGGAGCGCCAGTGGCAATAAGAGAACTGGTTGTTTTGTAACATACACTTTGTTTATTAACGTTTACGGTCGGCAGCGCATTCACAGTTACAGTTACCGTTTTTGAAGAACTGCACTGTCCGCTGCTACCGGTTACTGTATAAACGGTAGTAACAGAAGGGGCCGGTGCAATGCTTGCTGTGATGGCTCCCGTATTCCAACTGTAACTAACCGCACCCGAAGCACTGATGGTTACAGGTACTCCCGGACAGGTGCTGCCGCCGCTCACGCTAATGGCGATGCCGGAGACAGAAAACGATTGCGTGCTGTTGTTGTTAATCAGATTGGCATCACTGCCACCGTTTGGCGCAGAAATGTTAACACTGTAATTGTGCTGCACCTGCGCACCAATTGTCATCTGAGGGAGCGACACGAGACTCGTGGTGTTTGGATTAATACTGCCACTCCAGTTAAGCGTTTGTGTATTGGCACCGTCAACATTATAGGCAATAACCGCGCTGGTCAATGTAACCGCCCCGTAGTTAGTAATATTTACATCGGGGCTTAATACCGCAGGGCAGGCAATTACCTGCGAGTAGGTTGGTGATACAATGGATGATATTCCTGGATCGTTGCTTACACTGGGCAGATTGCAAACGGTTGAAGTGATGAGTGATGCCCTGAGTGAAGAGTTTGTAAGTATGAGTTGTGCTCTTACCTTTTGGTCGCGCGAAAACATGTACATGCAGGCATCGTTGGTATAATCCATGTAATTCATGGTCATTTCGCCGGTGGTATTTCCGCTACAGGTGCCAACATGGTATGGGAACGTTGGGCAGCCATAGTTTGATGTTTGTGCGGGTGGCGTATCATTACAATAATCCGTAGCACAGTTACCATCGCCCCAGATGTGGCGCAAGCCTACCCAGTGACCTATTTCGTGTGTGGCTGTTCGGCCTTTGTTGTATGAACCAGAAGATGCCGTGCCTATGCTTCCAAATGCGGTATTAAGGATTACTACACCATCGGTGGTAGTGGTGCCATACGGCGATGAGAGCCCCTGAACACCAGAACTGCCTGGGTTAGGAAAGGTGGCATAACCAAGCAGACCGTTTGATAGCGGACAAACCCATATGTTGAGATAGTAGTTGGGATTCCAGATACTGTTCGGTTTTACAGTAGCATCTATATACGTTTGCGAATACGGCATCGCGTTCCAGCCCTTGGCTACCCTGTTTATACGATCAATTCCCGGTTCGGCCAAAATACCACCTGTAGGGTTTACAACCGCCAGACAGAAGTTTACATTGAATTTACCAAGCAGTGGCTTAAACACAGTGGGAATAAGGCTGGTGTCGGCATTGGTTCCGTTGTAATCCTTATTCAGAATATTGATTTGGTCAATCACCTGTGCAGCATTGAGGTTGTTGCCGCTTGTGGCGTTGCTGCTGTTCACGGATTCGTTGTTATGAATTACATGCACAATAACCGGGATGTTGAACACCGACTGGACTTCGCTGCTGCTGTTTTTTCCGGGAGCTGGTTTGGGCAGAGCCTGAAGCCAGCTTTCAAACTGTTGCGGAAGCATTGGCGTTCCGCAGGTACGGTTTTGATTTTGGGCACTGTAAGTTAGCGGTAATAATAAAACAAGAGAAAGTAATCGTTTTTTCATGCGTTAAATAAATAATCGTTTTGTAATCTCCTTTATCAGCCGGTGGAGGTATAAATGTAGTAAATAAGCCGTGAACTTTCACCGCAAAAAAACAACTTTGGCCGCAAATGACAGAACGCACAAGCAATCTCTATTTAACCATAACAACACAGGATGGTTTATGTCCGAGAGAATAATTGCCTTTTTTATAAAAAATGAGAGTCAAAACAGAACAAACGATTCTGTAACTAAATGGTTTGCTAAACAATTAGAGATGACTGACTCAACTCGTTATTATTCTACAATTTGTAATTTAATCCATCCCGACCTGTCATCGCCAATTACAGAAATAAAATAAATCCCTGCCGATATACCACTTACATCTATTTCCTGATTGTTGCTTTTTAGAGTAAGCCGTTTTATTTCCTGCCCTTGCGAGTTTATCATCAGCAATTGATTTGGTTTTACAACGTTGGTTTTAAGCACTATCCTTCCATTGGTCGGATTCGGATAAACAATAACTTCGTTTTCGTGAAAGCCTGGTGTGTTAATTCCCAAACACGGCTCAACAATTATATCTGTAGTATCAGAAACCCTGCAGCCATTCGTTCCCATGGCAACCACCACAACCTTTCCACTTTGCAGTGGTGTGTAAACGTGCGCGGTATCGCCTGCAATGTTATTCCAGTAAACGGTTATACCGTTTGTATTTGCATGCAGCGTGGTGCTTTCGCCCGCGCAAAGCGTATCCCTGCCGCTTACCGTTAACGTTGGCACAGGCATCACTGTGAGGGTAATGGCCGCGCTGCTGTTACATCCATAATTATTAATGCCTCCTACCGTGTAGGTTGTTGTAACACCGGGGTTAACCACAATTTTATTGGTTTGTGCCTGATTGCTCCACAAATGTGTATTGAGCCCGATTGCGGTTAGTGTTACTGTTTTACCCGCGCAAAATGCGGTGTTGGTTGTTGTTCTTATTACAGGCGCTATGGTGGTATTTACAACCACACTCATGTTACTGTAATTAGTACAGGTGGGGCTGCTAAGTGTAAACTGATACACGACACTAATGGGCAAGGAGGTGGTGTTTACCAGCGTTTCCGCAGGATTACCGCTTTGCGGTGTAAGGATGGCTGCATTGCTGATGCCCGCCACCGCCGGTCGTGTCCACATAAATGCCGTGCTACTGGTATTTACCGATGCATTGTACGTAAACAAATTGCCACTGCATACCAGCGGTGCAATAAGCGGGCTTGTGAGCGCCGGAAAAGTACTCACCGTAAATGAAACCGGATCGGAACTGATGCCGTTGGCAACCACCACCAGCGAATAAATTCCGGCAGGCACTGTGCCCGGAACATCAAACAGCGTGGTGTCGGGCAACGAACCCCTTTGAACCCCCGTGTGGCTCCAGTGATGGCTGCGGGTGTAATACACATTGGTTCCCGAATGCAATCTCACAATCGGGTAATTCGTATTCATCTGCCAGTCGTCGCCGTAATAAGCGCCCTCGCTGATACCGTTAAACAGAAGCCCGGTGAGTTTGTACACGCCGTTGCAGCTCATTTGCGAAACGCTGGTAATGGTTGGTTTGCCCGCAGCCAGCGGCGGGCCCGCAGGCTTATGAATGTAAAAGTTTTTGGTGAAGGCTTCGCTCATCAGCACATTGCCATCGGGCAGGTCAATCATGGTGGTATTAAATGCCGTGTCGGCCAGCGTGTTCCCATTAAACGCAGGCACCTGACTAAACGTATTGCTGGTATAATCGTATTCAAAAAAATAGGTGGGTGCTGTAAAGAGTGTGTTAAGTGAAGTTGGGGAGTTTGACGCGGTGAGAAATATTTTCCCATCGGCCATCATGGCGGCCGGCGCATCGGGGCAACCCTTCGCTCCCGGAATTACCGGACCCGCCACCCAGCTGCCGGGCGAGTTGTTGCCCGATGGTGTGTAAATAGCTGTATTGCCCGTTGAGCCCAGAAAAAACGCGCGTCCATCGGGCAACAAAAGTGCCGCGCCTGTTTCGGCTCCAAAATTATCGTAAAGCGCCACCGGCACAGTGGCGTCGGCCACCCACTGGTTAAGCGATGGAATGTAACGCTCCGACGAAGTGCTTAATGTACCTACATATAATATGCTTCCGTCCTTAAGTTTTACCCACGACGATTCGTTGTGCGAAAAATGTGTGGAAGGCCCGGCCGTAAACAGGTTGGTGACCGGGTTGTAAAAATAAATGGTAGTGGAAGGGCCCGTTACAAAGGCCTGCAGCACACGGCCGTCGTCCAGCATCTCGGAGTTGGCATCCGAAATTGGTAAGCCTGGTGCAGGCAGTGTGCTCCAGGTATTGCTGAGCGGATCGTACATTTCGGCGGTGGTGTAGCCGCTTCCATATTCGCCGCCAGCCACATAAAGGCGTCCGTCTTTTAAAAGCTGCGACGAAAAATAAAGGCGCGAATCGTGCATGGGCGCAATGTGCGACCAGGTGCCGTTTAGGTAACTGCCATTCATATCGGGCGTAAGTTTAAGCCACATATTACCAATGTTGTCCGGAAAACCATCGGCGGATTTGCATAACACCGAACCATCCGACAACAACATAAGACCGCCGCCCGATCGGTTGGGCACGGGATTGGTTACGGCGGTCCAGGTGTTTTGCGCCGAAAGTGCGGCGACAATAAATAAGGAAGCGGCTGCCATCAAAAACCGGAACTGTTTTAAGTTTGAGGTAAAAAGGATCATATCAAAAGTCTTAATTCGGCGTTAAAGATAATTTTTGAAGATATGAAAATTTCACGCCTTTTTAATTGGCGTAAATGGCGGCATAAGTGGCCTGTGTGGGTTTTAAGTTCATAAAGAACGCGTTGACCGTTTTAATTTCAAGGCCTGGCCGTGTGGTCGTTCACTTATTAATTCCACCATAAATAAAAAACTGAAACTATTTGGTAATACTTTCCAATTCTACGCAAAACGAAAAAATATTTAAGCCTTTTGTCGAAAAATAAATGACTTTTACTAAGCCTGTCCCCCCCTTTTTATTCACCAAAAAACCATTACTTTTGAGGATGCCCTTTTTATTTTTGGACTGATTTGTTTAATTGTTTTTAAAAGAGAAAGAACTGCCATTTGAAACCAACCGACATTAAGAACCCCGAGTATTTCCACAAAGTCGTTGATTGCCAGTATGCCTGCCCGGCCCACACGCCGGTGCCGCAATACATTCGCCTTATTGCCGAAGGCAAATACAACGAGGCCTACATGATTAACTGGGACAGCAATGTGTTTCCGGGTGTGCTGGGCCGCACCTGCGACCGCCCCTGCGAACCCGCCTGCCGCCGCGGCCGTATTGCCGATAAGGAAGAACCTGTGGCCATTTGCCGCTTAAAGCGTGTGGCCGCCGATAACAAGGACGGCGTAAAAGCCATGATGCCGCAGGGCCCTTTTGCACCCAATGGTAAAAAAGTGGCGCTTATAGGCGGTGGCCCCGCCTCGCTTACCGTGGCGCGCGACCTTGCTCCCGGTGGCTACGAAATACACCTGTACGAAG
>CALMNJ010000365.1 GCA_937868675.1 uncultured Bacteroidota bacterium
CGGAACAATGGTGAATGAATCGCCTGGACACATGGCGCCGTTATTTGCAGTAATGGTTGGCGAATTAATATAATTCACATTCAATGATGCCGATGCTGAGCAGTTGTTGGTATCTGTTCCAACCACACTATATACGGCTGTGGTAGTAGGAGTTATTACCAATGTTGGCCCTGGAGTTGCCGAGAACCAGATATAACTGTTCGCTCCGGAAGCGGTAAGCGTTGCGGTTTGTCCTGAGCAAATGCTGTTGCTGCCTGCAATGGTTACATTCGGCAAAGGATTCACGGTTACAATTACCACGGCGGGAGTTGGCGAAACACAGCCAAATGCATTAGAGCCTGAAATTGAGTAGGTAGTTGTTACAACCGGCGAAACAGTCGCCCCACCGGATGAATATGTGTAACTAGTGGCGCCGGAAACGCTGTGTGTAAATACATCACCCAGGCAAATAGCTCCACTTACAGCACTGATCGCAGGAGCCGGGCTCACGGTAAGGATTGATACAGCAATATTAGAAGATGTACATCCGGCAGTGCTCGATCCCACAACCGAATACGTTGTGTTGCCTGTAGGATTAACCACAATCGCTCCAGGCGTAATAGTGCTGGTACCGCCAGAATAAGTGAAGCTGATAGCCGCTCCGGTAGAAAGCGTTGGGTTAATCGTAAAAGAACTACCTGCACACATCGTTCCGCTGTTTACGGCAATTGCAGGTAATGCATTAACAACCACCGTTGACACAGCGGCCGCTGACGATGTGCAGCCAGCCGAATTGGTTCCTATAACACTGTAAGTACTGGTTATGGTTGGAGATACAACGGCAAAACCACCTGAGAAAACATAACTTGAAGCGCCTCCTGGTATCATAGTAAATGAGCCGCCACTGCAAATTGAGCCGCTATTAACAGTAATGGTTGGCAGTGCATTAACAGTTATAGTTACAACAGGAAAATTCAAAGATATACAGCCCGATGCGCTTTGACCGACCACAGTATAGGAGGCGGTGGCCGATGGCGCAAAGGCCACAAGGTTTGCAATAGTGCCGCTGGCACTTGCCCATGTATAAGTACTTGCACCGCCACCAGATAGACTCGTTGTGGCATTTTGACATACAACCGGATGAGTTGCATTACCGGTTATAACCGGTATCGGGTTTACGGTTACTGAAACAAAAGCATTATTGGTGCTTGTGCAACCTGCCGTACTGGTTCCGGTTACTGTGTATGATTGAGTTGCCGACGGGGTGAAGGTAACATTGTTCGAAACACCTCCTGTCCAGGTGTACGTGTTGGCACCACCACCATTAAGAGTTACAGGAAATCCGGCACATACCGAGGATGTGCTTGTGCTGGCTGTAACAACGGGTCTTGCGTAAACTGTTACGGTTATATTGGCAACATTGGTACTTGTACAACCGGTAAGCGTATTAGTACCTGAAACCGAATATGTATTAGTAGCGGAAGGTGCAAAAGCCACATTATTTGTGACACCACCAGTCCAAGTATAGGTGTTAGCACCGCTACCATTGAGTGTAATTGAAAACCCTGAACAAACAGATGTTGTGCTGGTACCTGCACCCACAACGGGTAAAGCATTTACAACCACAGTAACCGTTACCACGTTTGTGTTGGTGCACCCCGCTGAACTGCTTCCGGAAAGACTATAAGTATTTGTTGATGCTGGAGCAAAGGCAACTCCATTGGTAATACCACCACTCCATGTGTAAGTTGAGGCCCCTGAGCCGCTGAGCATTACAGTTCCGCCTGTACAAACAGCTGTTGAGCTTACAGAAGCGGAAACATTAGGTGTCGTGTTTACAGTAATTATTTTAGTGGCCGTATTCTGGCATCCATTCACGTCAGTACCTGTAACAGTATATGTTTGAGTAGATGAAGGAGCAAAAGCAACCCCATTAGTAACGCCTCCAGTCCAGCCATACGTATTGGCGCCACCACCCGTAAGTGTAACGCTTCCACCAGAACATACCTGTGTGGTTGATGAATTAGCTGTTACCACAGGAAGTGTATAAACAGTAATGGCTTTTGTCGCCGTGTTCTGGCAACCATTACCATCTGTACCAGTAACGGTATAAGTTTGATTTGCGGAAGGGGCAAAAGCAACTCCATTTGTTACACCACCTGTCCATAAATAAGAACTGGCCCCACCACCGGTTAGTGTTACCAATCCACCAATACAAACAGCTGTTGTACTTGAATTGGCTGTTACTATTGGGAGTGTGTTCACCACGACCGCCCTGGTGGCTGTATTTGTGCAACCATTTACCGCAGTACCGGTTACTGTGTACGTTTGAGTTGACGAAGGAGCGAAAGCTACGCCGTTGGTAATTCCCCCGCTCCAGATATACGTATTGGCACCACCACCACTCAGAGAAACAGTGCCGCCAATACATACAGCAGTTGAGCTCGCCGAAGTTGTTACTGTTGGAACTGCGTTTACTGAAACACTGGCCACAGCTGTATTGGTACAACTATTAATATCCGTACCCGTTACCGTGTAGCTTCCGGATAATGCCGGGGCAAATGCCACTGCGTTGGTTATTCCACCGCTCCATGAATAAGAACTTCCTCCAGTTCCACTTAACATAACCGTGTTTCCGGCACACACTACTGTGCTGCTGGCGGCGAAACTGATTGTTGGCAGAGCATTAACTGTAATGGTAGCAACAGCAGTGTTTGAAGAAACACATCCAACAGAACTTGTTCCGGTAACATTATAGAACGTGTTTGTTGTTGGGGCAACAACATTTGATCCTCCTGAATACGTGTAAGTAGCGGCCCCACTGGGTGTGAGAGTAAACGATTTGCCATTACAAATGGCGCCGCTATTCACGGTGATGGTTGGCTTTGCATTTACCGTAAATCCGGATGTAGCATTTGTTCCTGTGCCACAGCCATTGGTTCCACCAACGCTGTAGGAATAAACCCCTGCAGCAACGCCGCTAAAATTGACGGTAATATTGTTGGTAAGGCTGCCGCTTGTGATTGAGGCTCCTGCGGGAAGACTCCATGCATATGATGTGGCGGTAGCCACTGTTGCAATACTGAATGTTAAACTCGATGAGGAGCCTTCACACAAAGCCGTGGTAGAAGAACTTATACTTCCGGGAGTTGAAGGCTTTACACAAACTTCAAGAAGAGATGTATAACCAGGCGAAAAGCCACCTAAAGTACTAAAGTCCATGAGCTTTGTGAAAGCACTGGTACCTGTGTTATATTCAAAAAGAGTTCCAACCGAGTTTGTGCCACCGGTTGTTGTAACGCCATAAAGGTTATTGTTTGCCGTTTTAACAAGCGAACCCTTCGGTGCACTACCGGTTGTACTGCTTAAATTCACCATTGTGCTGATTACATTGTTCACATAATCGTATTTAAATACGGTGCCAACACTGTTGGTTCCACCAGCCTGTGTCATTCCATATAAATTACCATCAGCTCCCAGAGTTAGTGAACCCAGGGGTTGAGTTCCTGTGGTGGTGCTCAGGTCGATTTTTTTTGTATAGGTATTGGTAGCCGGATCATATTCGAATATCACGCCAAGCGAGTTGGAACCACCAAATTGTGTTATGCCATATAACTTTGCATTAGGCGCTTCAAATAGTGAACCACTTGGCTGCGATCCGGGGATACCAGAAAAATCAAACTTTTTTGTGTAAGTTGCTGTTGAAATATCGTACTCAAAAATAACCCCCAGACCAGAAGTGCCGCCCGCTTTAGTTAGACCATATAATTTATTTGCGTTACCTGAATAATTTATTAATGCCCCCAGAGGTCCGCTACCTATTGTTGAAGAAAGATCAACTTTTTTTGTTAAAGTATTAGTTGAGTAATCGAATTCATATAGAGTTCCAGCGCTATTGAGACCACCCAAAGAAGATACACCATAAAGTTTACCATTGGATGCCTGTACAAGTGAACCATAGGGGGC
>CALMNJ010000366.1 GCA_937868675.1 uncultured Bacteroidota bacterium
GGCATATATTTTTCCGCTAAAATCGCGCGAATAAAGTACATTAAGATTGGTGCCGCTTTCCTGACCACTTAAAATACTTTGTTGAGCCACCAAATGACCAAATACCAGTGAAAACAGTATAAAAGAGAGCTTCTTCAAGGTACTAACAAAGTTAATTAATAATGGCGTATTATCCTATTTTTGCATAAACAATAACACATCATGACAGCGAATGTAGAATACCTTGGCGAGCTTCGGACTGTAGCGGTTCATACCCTTTCCGGAAACTGTATCAACACCGATGCTCCACCCGACAATAATGGCAAGGGGGAGGCGTTTTCGCCCACCGATTTGCTGGCGACTTCGCTGGCCACCTGTATTCTAACAACAATAGGTATCGTTGCCCGCCGCGATGGCATGGCCCCCATTGATGGTGCAAAGGCCGAGGTGATAAAGGTGATGTACAGCGATCCACGCCGGGTGGGTGAAGTAAATATTAAAATTATTTTCCCTGAAAGGCCTTTTACTGAGCGCGAAAGAAAAGTGTATGAAAACACGGCGCATACCTGCCCGGTGGCAAGAAGTTTGCACCCCGACCTGAAACAGGCAATTGAATTTATCTGGCTTTAATGCAAACAGGAATGATGCTAAAAAACATCGTTCAGAGTTTGCTGAGCCGAGGTTCGGTGGCAGGAATAAATTTCCTGATACTGCTTATTTCGTCGCGTTACCTGGGCGTTAGTTCGCGCGGCGAAATAAGTCTATTACTGCTTGGTATCAGTATTATGCAGGCGCTTAGCGGAGTTTATACGGGCCAAAGCCTGGTACATTTTATTCCAAACGAAAATTTATCTAAGTTGGCTACCGGTGCCGTACTTTTTACACTGGCTGCATCCGGCATCTGCAATGTGGTGCTGGTGATGTTGCACAAGCAGGTGCCCGGCTACGAATGGAAAGCATTCCTGGTGGCCATTATCGTGATTTTCAATACGTTTAACTGCATGGTGATTCTTGGCAAGGGCGATTTTAAAATGTTTAATGTTTTCAGCGTACTTCAGCCATTGCTTCTATTGGTGGGATTAGCGTATTGGATTTTTATTAAACAGATTTATACGTTTGAATCTTATTTCTACCCGCTTGTAATTTCTTTTGTGGTTTCGGTTACACTTTCCTCCATTTTACTGCTTAAGTATATTGTTCGGGGACACTCGGGCCAACTATTTCGGACAGGTTCGATTCTTACTAGTGGTTTTCAATATCAGGTAGCTTTAATATTGTTGCTGTTTTGCAGCCGCTATTGTTATTACCTTTTACCGGATAATGCCAATCTGGGTTTATACGCTTCTGCCGTTACAATTACCGAATCGGTTTTAATTATTGCTAACGGGCTAGGCCCCCTCATTCTTTCGCAATCGGCCAATGCCGAAAATAGTGAGTTGGTGGGGAAGAAGGTGCTAATTTTGGGTAAAGCCATATTTATTTGTACGCTTGCAGGGCTCATTTTGTTGTGCCTCATGCCCGACAAAGCCTTTGTTTTTTTATTAGGTAATGGGTTCAGAGGAATTCACCACCTTACTCTGGCGTATGCTCCTGCGGCTTTATTGATGAGCCTGATCATTCCACTTACAGCGTTTTTTAATGGAACAGGAAAACAGGGAACCATTCTGCTGGCTTATCTTACTGGTTCGCTGCTTGCTGCTGTTTCAGCTCCCGCCCTCATAAGTTACGCCGGTGCAACTGGCGCCGCTTTCTGCACATGTTGTTCCTTTTTTGTGATTACGCTGATATTGCTGCTTTCGTTTATGAAAAGTAATAAAATGAATTTTATTATACTCTTTGCATTTAAAGGCAATCTGAAGGAGCTGAAGAACCAGTTGTTCAAAAGCAAATAAAGCGCGTTTTGAATGAATGCTTCTTAATAAACGCAAAGGTTTTGTGTTAGCTGAACAATTCTCAAAGAAAATACTGATCTGTACTCAGCCTTTCTTTTTAGTTCTTTTGAGGTTAAGCATGTTCAATGGATTTGAACTGAAAGCCTCAACATTTCTGCTTACGAGCCTTACCACCTGATCGTAATACAATGTAATGAATGGAGCATCTGCCGTTACCGTGCTGTCCATCTGCCGGTATAGTTTTGTTTTTTCTGCAACATTATTCTCAGTCTGTGCTTTTTCATAGAGCCTGTCAAAGTGTGGATTGCTGTAATGGAAATAGTTGGAGCCCTGCGGAGAAAAATTACGGCTGTAAAACAAGCTCATAAAATTCTGTTCATCTGCATAATCGGCCACCCACGATTTCTTGAATAAGAGATACTCTCCGTTGTTTACAGCCTGACGTAAAACGGGTGTTTTTTCAATACTGATTTTCACCCGGATGTTGTTATCAGCCAGTTGCGATTGTATAAATTCTACCTGCTCTTTGTAGTTATCGGTTATGTGTAGCGTTATTTCCGGCAAACCTTTTCCGTTTTCGTATCCTGCCTCTTTAAGTAATTCCCTCACTTTGTCTGGGGCGTAGAAATAGCCATTAAAATTCTTGCCGGCGAAACTTTTCATGCCTTTTGGGATAAAACCTGCGTGGGCGGCTGTGCCAAGATTGTTGCGCAGATATTTAACCAGTTTTTCACGGTCAAAACCGTAATTCAGGGCTTGCCGTATTGCCTTTAACTTAAGCGGAGATTGGTTTACTATCGGATTTTTTTCGTCAACAAGTATGCCAATATAATCTGTTTTCAGGAAGGTTTGTTTTTGCAGATAAAACTTTTTTAAATAGGCGCTCCGCAAATTTCCCTCTTTATCCAGAACCTCGTTGGTGTTAAACGCATCGGCACCACTCAGCATATCAAAACGTCCATTGAGTAACTCCATAAATGCAGTTTCCCGGTCGCGGATAAACGATACTGTAACGGCGTCAAGATACGGAAGCCTAGCTCCGGATTCGTCGCTTTCAAAATACTTCTGGTTCTTATGCAATATCAGCTTATTGCCTTCATCCCACACACTAAATTTAAAAGGGCCCGTGCCAACTGGGTTGCGTCTGAAATCCTGGCCATACATGTCAATGGCTTCATAAGGAATGACACTAAAGAACTTCATGGTTAAAATGTTAATGAACGCACTGAATGGCTCCCGAAGTGTTATTTTAAACGTACTGTCGTCGGGCGCATCAAATCCTTTATACGACGTTTTAGCACTCCGATCTACCTTGTCGAGCAGAGTTGTAGCACTGCTCACTTTGCTATCAAACAACCGCGTATAGCTGTAAAGAAAGTCTTTAGAAGTAACTGCTCTGCCCGTTTTATTTTCAAAACACTCGTTGTCGTGAAAGTAAACGTTGTTCCTTAATCTGAATACATACTCTTTCCCGTCGGCGCTAATGCTGTATGTTCGCGCAATGCAGGGAATCACATTCAAACTATCATCCATCTGAACCAAACCGTTAAAGAGCAGATTTACAGGCCACATATTCTCAAGACTGTTGGCTGTGGCGGGATCAAGCGAAGTCACGCCATTCATTTCATTGTAGTTGAATATCGTGCGGTTATCGTCTTTTTCAGGCTCTGAGGGATGGCAGGAACTTAATGAAAAAGCAATAAAAACTGCTGCTGCACGGGCTATTTGACGCATACCCAAATATCGCATAACTCACGCCCCGGGTTATCGGGGTAAATGTTCAATTATACACAGGGTGTTGTGAAAGAGCCTGAATCAGGGCTGAACCGGATCTTTAGGAGAATCGGAGTCGTTGGCAGCATCAAAATTGAAGCTGAACGTAAGACGCCATGTACGGGCAAGTGGATTTTGCAGCGAAGTGGGTATGAGGTAGGAACCATCCAGTGTAATAAAATTGAAACGGAAACCTACTCCCATTGTAAAGTATTGACGGGCCCCTTTATGCTTCGATTCATGGAAATACCCACTGCGTATAAAAAGAATATCGTTGTAGGAATACTCCATGCCTCCGCAAACAATTACTTCCTGCAATTCTTCTTTAATTCCGTCCGGAGCATCTCCAAACGACTGAAGAATGCCGGTTACAACATCAACGTTGGGATCCTTGCCTTTGTATATTTGTTGTTTACCTGTGGCAGGATCAATTCCAATAGAGTCCTTGCCGGCTGCCGTAGTATAGTGTGCATAAATTGGTGGTGTTGGCACCAGAAGTTTATTGAAGTCAACATAAAC
>CALMNJ010000367.1 GCA_937868675.1 uncultured Bacteroidota bacterium
ATGTCGTACGCCGGTGACCCTGCTTTTGTGATAGCACCGGGTAGCAAACCCGATTACGAAATAAACAACAGCAGCATAAGTTTTAACCTTCAGAAAAATCTTGACTCGCTTGGCATTAACATACACATTACGAACACCGGTGCGGCGCCGTCAGGAACGCTTACCGTTAAAATTGTTCGTCAATTTCCCAACGGAGATTCGGTGGTTATTTATAAGGACATCCATCCTCCGCTCTCTCAATACGATCTTAACTTCAGCGTGCTTCGCGACATGAACCGCGGCATCGGCCTGAACCGCTTTAGCGTAAAAGTTGATTACTTCAATAGTTTCAATGAGAAGCTGGAAAGCAACAATAGCACCCTTGGCACCGTGGATGTTATTATACCGGGTAATGACATTTATCCTGTATTCCCGTACAAATATGCCATTGTGCCTAAAACCGCCAGCATTACACTTAAAGCATCCACCAGCGATCCCTTTGCTCCGGCAGCCAACTACATTTTTCAGCTCGACACCTGCGATAAGTTTACGAACGCAGTAAGAAGCACTACCATCAACAGCAAAGGAGGTGTAGTGGAATGGAATGTGGATTTACCATTTGCTGACAGCACGGTGTATTACTGGCGTGTAAGCCGCGACAGCACCGGGCCGCAAAGCGGCTTTACGTGGAAAGAGTTTTCGTTTCAAACCATTGGCATCAAAAGAGGATGGAGCCAGGCGCATTTTGATCAGTTTAAGCTTAATCAATACCAATATGTAACTTACAAAAAAAGCACCCGATTATTTGAGTTTCAGAACAGCTACCAGTACATAACGTGCCGCACCGGCAGGCTTTATGATATTCAGCTTGCAGGCATCAATTATTTTTTCAATTCTATCCGGATGCTTGAAGGTAGCTGTCAGTTCGGTGGCTGGAACATTGCAGTATTTGATTCGATAAGCGGGGCACCGGTAAGATATAATTACCCCAATGCGCCCACCTTTGGCCCCGACAGCGGCGGAGTTTGTAATTATCCGGCGGCAAGCCTTTCGTTTGGTGAATTTATGTACAACAACAGCGGCGGGGTTTCGGTTCCCAACTGGCGTAAGAATCTGGAAAATTTCATCAACCACATTCCCCAAAATCAGTACGTGCTGCTATACGGTGTTGGTTTTTCATGGAACGGTTATGCGCACGCCAGCACACTTGGCAACCCGCTATATACAGCCTTCGAGAGTCTGGGTTCCGGTATTATCCGCAACCTGCCCGATACCGTTCCCTATATTCTTTTTGGGCGAAAAGGACTTTCGGTGGGTCAGGCACACGAACTCACCGCCAAAAGAGCCAGCGCCATTATTACACTGGAAGACAGCATTCATACAACATGGCACGACGGCCATATCGCTTCCGAAAAAATTGGTCCGGCAAGAAACTGGAACAGCCTTCACTGGCGCATGAAAAGCCTTGACAACCAGGCCGGCGATAACACGGTTTTAAAAGTGGTGGGCTTCGACCGCGACGGTAAACCCGATACCTTAGCTACATTTCCACAAGACAGTGCTGACGTTTTTGATCTGGCACGCTACACCCGTGGGTTTCCATACATACAATTGGTAGCTCTAATGAGCGACAAAACCTTTAATACCTCACCCCAGCTTAAGCGCTGGCAGGTTATTTACGAAGAGGTTCCTGAACTTGCCATCAATCCTAAAAAAGGATTTGAAACAATTAACGACACGCTTCAGGAAGGCGACAACGTGTATTTTCATTTCCCAATTGAAAACATCAGCGTGAAAGATTTTGCCGACAGTCTTGCCATCAGTTACTGGGTGGAGGACAATAAACGTAACAAAGTGCCGCTTACAGACAGGTATAAATTAGGTGGATTTACGGCTGGCCAGATGTTTATAGATACCCTGAAAGTGAACTCTTACCAGCTTAAGGGTAATAATGCCGTTTGGATTGATGTGAACCCAATCGGGCACCGGAAAAATCAAAGTGAACAATATCACTTTAATAATTCGGCGCGTTACCCGTTTAAAGTAAACGGCGATATAACCAATCCGCTGCTGGATGTGACTTTTGACGGCATCAGGATATTGAACGGCGACATCGTTTCGTCACGTCCTAACATTTTTATTACGCTAAAAGATGAAAATAAATTTCTGGCTTTGGATAACGCCAGCGATACTTCTGCATTCAGTATTTTTCTCCAGGCCCCAACCGGTGGCCAGCTTAAACCAGTTTATTTTGCACAGGGACTTATTTTTACACCGGCCAGTTTGCCAAAAAACAGTTGCAGTATTCAATATAACCCTGTGCTGGAAACTGATGGGCGCTACACGCTTGTAATTCAGGCCAAAGACCGAAGCAACAACCTTTCGGGTAAACAGGATTACCGTATTCAGTTTGAGGTTAACAACAAACCAAGCATTTCGGAAGTGATGAATTATCCAAACCCGTTTTCAACCAGCACCCGATTTGTATTTACCCTTACCGGCTACGAAGTCCCCGAGGTATTCACCATACAGATTATGACCATAAGCGGCAAGGTGGTTCGCGAAATAACCCGTGGTGAGCTTGGCTATATCCACATTGGACGTAACATGACCGAATTTTCGTGGGACGGACGCGACCAGTTTGGCGACCGGCTTGGCAATGGTGTTTATTTGTACAGGGTAATTACAAGGCTCAACGGCGAAAAAATTGATAAATACGAAAGCGGCGCCGACCGTTTCTTTACCAAAGGTTATGGTAAAATGGTCATCATGCGTTGATGAATTCAGGAACTACATTCTCCTTATTCAACCTAAGCCAAAAGTCCAGCACTTTAAAATATTGCTAATTTTGCAAAGCTCATGAATAAAGCAAAAAAAGCCCCGGTAACAAAGCCTGCACAGGGAGGTGGTTTGTATAGCCATTTTGAGATTTTTTTTACTAAAAACGACCGTAAAATCTTTTACGCACTGCTTGGTGTCTGTATTTTTCTTTCGCTCATTTCGTTTAATGCCCGCATCAGCGAGGCACACGATGATGCCTTGTATCTGGAGGGAGGCTGGCGTTATGTAAACGAGTTTCCGACCTATTTTTACACACAAAACGCGCCCTTGTACCCCATGTTTCTGGGGCTGTTAATTAAACTCGTGGGTTTCAGACTCATTCTTTTTAAACTGGTTTCGGTGGCATTCAATGCCCTTGGGTTCGTACTTTTTTACAGGGCACTCAAAAACCGCATTCCTGCGGTTGTTTTTTTACCGGTGGCCATGTTTCATGCCAGCAACCATTTGATCATGTACTTTGCAAGCATGACGTTTACCGAGGCGTTTTATTTTTTCCTGCAAAACCTTTTCTTTTTTTATGCGGTAAAAATTATTGATTTGGTTGACACCGGGCAGTTTGGCATAAAAACAAACTGGAGGTTATGGCTCATGATGGGGCTCAGTATGTTTCTGGTAAGCACAGCCAAAAGCGCTGCCATTGTGGTAATACCCGCAGTTTTACTCTACTTTCTGATATATCGGAACTGGAAGGCCATGGGCTACTCAT
>CALMNJ010000368.1 GCA_937868675.1 uncultured Bacteroidota bacterium
CGGTTTTATAGGTTTGTGGTTCGAATTTAAATTCGATTTTATGTTTACCGGCGGTCACCGGCATCCCCCTCTTCACATAGTTATCCTGATAGTGCGGAGCCGCCTGCCCGTCAATGGTGGCATTCCATCCCTGTGCGTAATATATTTCGGAAAATACCACAAAGCCGCCATCTTTCGAATCCGATTCGTATTCGAGGGCATTGGGCGCATACGATTTAAGAACCACTGTACCTTCGCCACTATATGTGCCTTTAAGTTTATTTTCTTCAAAAACTTTGCTGCTGATCACAGCCTCGGTTTTGGTATTGATTCGGCGCATGCTCACAATTTCGCTATCGGGTGTGGCCGCCGAAACAAGCGTTTTTATGAACCATGAATTCCCGTTGGCCTGCTTGTTTCGCAGGGGCACGGCTCGTTCGCCGTGTTCGCCGGCAGGCAGTATAAAGTAGCGTGTGTTGAGCATGTTCATCACATTGAGGCTCGCCATCAGTGCGTTAAGCGCGCTATCGTTTGCCGCCGTGAGCGAGAGATTCTTATACAGGTAATTGATCTCGGGGCGCAGATGAAAATCAATAAGGTCAACATAGCGGCGTAGTTTGGCACCATGATAACCACCAATAGATTTATGATAATAGGAAGTGGAAGCATCGTCGAATGGCCCGTTCACACTAAGGTTTAACACACGGTAATCAGGATCGGTATCTTTCAGAATTTCTTCGTCGGCCATGCTTTTTCCGGCTATATATTCCTCGTTCTCGGCTTTTGTAACAAACGATCTGCTGTTCAGATAGCGTTGATCAACGGTGTACAAATCAATCAGGATAAAAACACCTAAACTGGCCAGGGCAATGTATTTGTTGATGAGGTTGGAGAAATACAGGAAAATAACCAAAAACCCAAGCGCGATAAAAATAAATGAGCGTCCGGCATCCGATTTAAACATGGATTCGCGGGCAATTTCTATCTGATTAAGCAGCAGTTTTGCCTGGTTTTGTGCCTGGGCCTCGGGATAACCGGCTTTAATATGCTCCTGTATCAATTCAGATTCTTCGTACTGGGCATGAAAGGTATTAACCATCTTTGGTGCCAAAAGACCAAGCAAACAGAAAAAAGCAACAGTACCGGTTACATAAAAAATGATCTTCTTTACACTCGTTTCCGTTGAGAACACTTTCACCTTTTCTTCCCAACTCTTGATTTTAAGAAGCCTGTCAACCGCCAAAACAGCCAGCAGCGGGAGGGTAAGCTCGGCCACAATCATGATCATGCTCACCGCCCTGAATTTATTATAGCCCGGAACGTAGTCCATAAAAAAAGACGTTAGCCACATAAAGTTCCGTCCCCAGCCCAACGCAACAGTGAGGCAGGTAACCAGAATAATGGGCCATTTAATGGGGTTTCGAACAATGAATACACCCAGTATGGCCAGTACGATAATGAACGCCCCAATGTAGTCGGGCGCCGAAAGCCCGGGCTGGTCTCCGAAATAAGCGTCGCTGCGCGAAACCATTTCACGGTAATCGGGATCCACTTTTTTAAGCGCCCCGGCATCTACCCTGCCAATGGCTGCATTTCCCCCACCTTTAAAATCGGGTATAAGAAACGAAAAGGTTTCGCTGATCCCATAGCTCCAGTGTGTCGCATAATCCTTGTCAAGCCCGCCCGAAAGCATGCTTTTGTTGCTGCTCATGTCAGGATTGATGGTGAGCTCAGCTTTGCCGCGGTTGCTAAGTTTTCCGTACTCGTTCGTGGTCATCAGGTTTCCGGCATTGGGTAAAACCCCAATGAGTGATGCCACAATTAAAAAAACCGTGGCTTTTAAAAAGCCTGCCATTTGCTTGCTTTGCAAGGCGTGTATAAAGTACCCAATTACCACAAAGCCAATCACCATGTAGCCGTAATAGGCAATCTGCACGTGGTTGCAATTCAGTTCCATGGCTGTAAAAAGCGCCGTTATTGCCAAACCCAGCCAGTAGCGGTGCCGGTACAATAAAATAATGCCACCAATAAGTGCCGGCAAATAGCCAAGGGCATTGGCCTTTGAATTATGCCCGGCCTGAATGATGCTGAGAAAATACGTACTCAGCGCATACGTTATTCCCCCCACAATGGACAGCCATGTATTTACATCAAGACAGAGCAACAGTATAAAAAAGCCGAGACAGTAAAGAAAAAGATATCCACCCGGATGCGGTAAATAAAGCTTGAAAAGATTATCAAGTGCGCCCAGCCAGTTGCCCGGGTACAGCGTTGATATCTGGTAGGCCGGCATGCCTCCAAACATGGAGTTGGTCCATAGCGGCTCGGTTCCGTGCTGCTTCCTGAAATCGGCAATTTCCTTGCTCATGCCTTTGTGCATGGCAATATCGTGTTGCCTCAGTTCTTTTCCCTTCAGTAACGGACTGAAGTAAACCATGGTTAAAAGCGCGAACACTACAATGTCCGCTGCATACGGAAGGTACTTTTTGTAATCTTTCATAACGAAGTAAGTCACAAATATATCAAAATAATAAGGTGCGTTTTGGCGGTATAATTCCACCATCCCCTTTAAACGAATAGTTCGGCCTATTTTATTATTTTTGTAATCTTTTTTACCGTGAACAACGAAAACTATTTTGCACATCCTACAGCCGTTATAGATGAGGGCTGCAACATTGGCGAGGGTACTAAAATCTGGCACTTTTCGCATGTAATGCCAGGCTGCAAACTGGGAAAAGGCTGCAACCTTGGTCAAAACGTTGTGGTTTCGCCCGAGGTAGTGCTGGGCAACAACGTAAAAGTTCAAAACAACGTTTCCATTTATACCGGTGTTGTATGCGATGACGATGTGTTTCTGGGCCCATCCATGGTTTTTACCAATGTAACCAACCCTCGCAGTGCGGTAAACAGACGCTCACAATACTCCCGCACGCATGTGGGAAAAGGAGCCAGCATTGGCGCCAACGCCACCATTGTGTGCGGACACGACATTGGTAAGT
>CALMNJ010000369.1 GCA_937868675.1 uncultured Bacteroidota bacterium
AATTGCCCTCAAGGCAATTAATGCTACAATGGTGATCACCAAAAACACACTGTTATTGTTGCGTTTTATACGCAACAATAATCCGGTCAACACCAGCAAAAAACCTAAAATAAAAATAGTAAGGTTTGTATCGTCGGTTTCCTGCTGGTGCAAAACCTCTTCCGACGGTTTAATGGAAAAGCAACTTTTTCCCGCCACCATCACATCGTTTGAGCCTGAAGCAGGATATACAATATTCACGCCATCGGGTATCTGAAGCCAGTCCGAAAAACAATTTGAAAGGTATTTGTTCTCAAGCTCAAAGGCAGGTTTGAGCATGCACATGGCAATGCGTGTTGTATCGGCAAGGCTTTTTCGGGCATATAAAAAATAGCCGTTGGCAAGCTTTGCAAGACCTGCCGAGTCTGTAAAATCAGTTTCCACCTTGCCAGGCTGCCAGCTTGAGTTGTTCCAGAAAACAACACTGTCCTTATAATAAACATATACGCCAATCTGCTGCGTTTCAAATATTTGTTCCGCCCCAAGGGCCCCTGCTGATTCTGCAAAATTTGTAACATGTGCAATCGCGTTACGGCAAGCCTCAAGTTTCAACTCCGTTTTAAGCGAAACATCCTTTACAAGCCCCGAAGGCGTATAAGCATTGAGGGAGCTACGGTACCAGGCAAAAACCATGGTTGCCAGTGCAAGAAAAATTAACAGATCAGCAAAGTAGCGGCGCAGCATTTTTATATAAAAGCAAATTAAACATATTTCCCTTTAAACCCTAAAAAATACTAATTTCGAAGCCGATTTTGACCTTATATTTGTAATTTGCAGATAATTAAGCAGGATTAATAACTATGGCAGTAACTAAAACGTTAAAGGCAGCAACCCTTCCCCCTTTAAACCAAACATTCAAGTATTTCCCGTTTTTGAACCCCAGACTGGCAATGATCATTATTGGCATTGTGGGGTTCGTTTTTTATATCACTTCCATAAACGGTGAGTATGCGCTTGACGATGGTATCATTATTCACCAGAACGATCACGTTATTAAAGGGATCAGGGGCATAAAAGATATTCTTACAAAAGATGCCTACGAAAGCTTTTATCGCCGTATGTGTGCCACCGATCAGCTTGCCGGTGGTCGTTACCGTCCGCTCTCGGTAGTGAGCTTTGCCGTTGAGCAGGAATTTATTCAGCCTTACCGAACCGGATTGTACCTGAAGGTAGAAGACAGTAACCATAACGGGTTGTTGGATAAAGACGTGATGGTTAATTACACCTCTGCCTGTGGCAGGCCTGAGACCAACTACGAGTACAACGATTTTATTGACTCCAATGGGGATGGAGTTGTGCAGGGAACCGAATGCTACAACTGCTGGGACCTTAATAAAAACTTCAAAAACGAATGGGATGAAGACCTGAACGTGGATGGTATTTTTAACGAAGTTGACTGTCAGGTATATGGTGCCAAAGTAAGGCACTTTAATAATATCTGGACATTTGCGTTGGGCTGTATGCTTTTGTATCTGGTCTTCTCGCGATATATCTTCCGCACCAATCAGGATCTGGCATTTCTTTCAGCGTTGTTGTTTACGATGCATCCCATCCACTCGGAGGCCATTGCCAACGTAAAAAGCCGTGACGAAATTTTCTCGCTTATTTTTGTCTCGCTCACGTTCTTTTACAGTTTCAGATACATTGAAACAAAAACCATCCGCGACATCATCATTGCTTCGGTCATGTTCCTGCTGGCGCTTCTTTCTAAAGAATATGCCATAATGCTTATTATGCTGGTACCATTGGCCATGTACTCATTTACCGAAAACGAAGTGGATCTTAAAAAATACTTTACCACTAAACTCGCACTGCGCATAGGCACGGTAATAGGTGTGCTTGTTCTGGCAGCCGTAGCGCACAAACTTGTTCTGGAAGGGCTTATCGGGCTTAATAAATCCATAGCAAGGGCCATTACCTTTGTAATAGTTGTAGTTGGCAGCGTGGCGGCGGTGCGAAACATGAATGAGAGCAAACTGATGAAACGCCTTGAAAAATTCACCTTCACCAGCGAAATAGTTAACCTTCTTATAGTGGCCGGCGCGTTTATTATCTGCGCTGCCTGTATGCTTATACTGAAGCGGAATTTCGATATGCTGCCTCCTTCGCCAACTCCACGTACCATCAACAGTTTCTGGGCTTTCCCGTTCCTCTACGTCGGGGTTATTTATTTACTCTTATCAAAATCTATCCGTCAGAGCAAATTTGTAAATCTGATGTTTTGGTTTGGTTTCACCATGCTGTTTTACCTCGGCATGCGTTTGGTGGCCGTAAAACTGAAGCCGGGCGTACCAGACACTGAAATTCTTAACAACCCCTACCTGCTTGCCAACGGCGAAGAGCGTTTTGCCACCAAAGGTTACGTATTGTTGAAATACCTGATGTTGCAGCTATTCCCTCATCCGCTTTCATCGGATTATTCATACAATACCATTGAGTATCGCCACTTCAACAGTCCTGATTTTATCCTGTCCATGATTGTTCACATCCTGATCATGTATTACGCCGTGGTACTCACCATCCGTAAACACATTCTTGGTTTCGCTTTAATGACTTACATCCTGTTTGCCTTAATGATTGGTAACGTACTCATGGATATTGGCGCTACCATGGGTGAACGCCTTATCTTCCACTCCTCGATTGGATTCTGTATTGGTATTGCTTATGCCATTTTGTGGGCTTTAGACAAACTTCAGGCGGCCTCCATCAATGCAAGGCGTGCGGCCCTGGCCCTCGTTGTTCTTGTAGTTGGGTTTCTGTTTGGAGCAAAAACCTGGGAGCGTAACTGGGACTGGAAAAATGATGTGACCCTTTTCCTTAAAGACGTAAAAACAATGCCCCATTCAGTGCTTGTGCTGGGTAACGCCGGCGCACGCTGGGTTGATTTGGCCGACACGAAAGAGGTAACCGGAAAAAACATTGTTGGTCAGGACTCCACAAGGTTTAACGACTACAATGGTACACTTCACATTACTGATGAAGAGGTAAAAGAAGGTGGTTATAAGGATAAACGCGAGGCAGCCTTGTTTAAAGGCATTAAATTCCTGAAACATGCTGTTGAACTTCACCCGCGTTATGTAAACGGCTACCTAAACCTTGGGCTTGCAAGCTTTAAACTACGTAATGATTTTGACGCCCTGTATTACTGGAAAAATGCTGAAAGACTTTATCCTAACAATCCTTACCTGCGTAACTATTACGGCGTATTTGCCAACGATCTTAAAACGCGTGGTGTAACTGCTTTTAACCGGGGCCGAATGGATTCGGCAGCCATGGCCTACAACAAGTGGGCACTGCTTACTCCCGGCGATCCGGAGGCCTGGTATAACCTTGGCGGAGCATACTTTAATCAGGGCAAATTTGCTCTGGCTAAAAAAAGCTGGGAAAGAGCGCTCATGATTAATCCTAATTACAACGAGGTAAAACAAGTGCTTAAACGTATTACCCCGCAAATGCTCGGACAAATGCCCGTTCAGGTAACCACGCAGCCACAACCAATCCGGCACGGCTGATGCGCCACGCGCTCATTGTGATATTCATTGCTTTACGATTTGCATCCGGGGCACAAAGCCTTTGTAATACCGACACAATAGCGCATCACACCACGTCTGAAAACATTTACAACAAAGCGCTGTTTGCCGACAGTTTAAGCAGCAGTTTTTGCATTGTAATAAAGAAAGAAGTTAAAGCTCACAAACATGTTTATCACAGCGAACAGGTGGTGGTGCTTGAAGGCGAGGCCTCAATGAAGCTGGATGGTAAAACGTTTGCAATCAAAAAAGGTGACGTTGTTTTTATCCCGAGAGGATCGGTACATTCGGCAAAAGTGACAAGTAAAGTGCCGCTTAAAATTATCAGCATTCAGTCTCCAAAATTTGATGGTACCGACCGGGTGATGGTAGACGAGAAATAGCCGCCATTTAATGCGGTTGTGCATGAAAACAAGGATCTGTTTTTTAATCATTGTACTGTTTGCGCTCACCGGCAAGTCGCAACTCAACAGCTATTATCTTACCGACAGCGCCATTAAGCTGATGTCAACCGGTACGGATGTCATGAAGGGGGGCAAATACAGGGAAGCCACTGGTATATGGGACGATCTGAACATAAAGGGAAAAATAGCTCCCGAAATGAAAGTAACGTTTCTGTATTACGCATGGCAAAACAAAGATATTTTGCGTTTCAAAAATGAACTTAGTGACCTTGTAAGAAATTATGGTTTTACATCAGAAGATCTTAGTAAACACAGTATGATCTATGTTACAATTACCGAAAACAGAGCGCTTGAGGAATGGTTTAAAAGCACGTACGATAAAAACCGGAAAGAATACCTTAAAGAGTTTAGCGACAAACAATGGCTGATTCAGAAAAGCCTCGACTACGAATTAATGCGCCGTAATTTAAACTCGACCTTTATTAATTTAACTCACGTTGTTAAACGAAACACACGCGACACCATCCGGGGTGCGGATTCCGCTCATGCCGAACTATTGTGGGGGCTTTATGTTGACTTGTTTGAAACTTCACGCAAATTAGGAAGGCTCCCAAACGATTTTGATGACCGGTATTTTCAAATTAACAGGAATGTAATCAACCTAATGCGTTCCAATATGGAGATTAATTACCGGATTGAAGAGAAATGGGTTCTATTGCGTCCTTATCTTGAACATGCATGTAACAACGGAAAGATAAATCCCTGGAATTATCTCTACATGGCCGATCTGCATCACTATTTTGCAAATGGAAAACAGCTTTACGGAACCTTAAAAAAAAGCGCTGTTCTGCTTGATCAGGATGTACCCATAGAGGATATTAAAGCAGCTAATGAAAAAAGAGCTTTTTATGGCCTTGCCCCATTAAAATAGATTGGTGCCTACGCTACTTTCTCGCCTTTAAGCACCGAAGCCATGGTTTTACCAATTTCGGCGGGACTTTCGCAAACGTGAATGCCACACTCGCGCAGTATTTTCATTTTGGCCTGGGCTGTATCGTCGGCCCCACCAACAATAGCGCCTGCATGGCCCATGGTGCGGCCTTTCGGGGCAGTTTGTCCCGCAATAAAACCAACTACCGGTTTTTTATTACCATTCGCTTTTATCCAGCGTGCGGCGTCGGCCTCGTAACTTCCGCCAATTTCGCCGATCATTACAATAGCGTCGGTTTCCGGATCGTTCATGAGTAGCTCAACGGCATCCCGTGTGGGCGTTCCAATAATTGGATCGCCACCAATACCAATAGCGGTGGTAACGCCAAGTCCGGCCTTTGCAAGCTGGTCGGCTGCTTCGTAGGTAAGGGTTCCGCTTTTTGATACGATACCTACCTTGCCCTTTTTAAACACAAAGCCCGGCATAATACCAACCTTGGCTTCACCGGCAGTGATCACCCCCGGACAATTAGGCCCGATAAGACGGCAGGTTTTGGTTTTAATATATTCTTTCGCGTAGATCATGTCCTTTACAGGAATGCCCTCGGTAATACAAACAATAACTTTAATGCCTGCATCAGCAGCCTCCATAATGGCATCGGCAGCAAAAGCAGCCGGAACAAAAATAATCGAAACGTCGGCGGCTGTTTTCTGAACCGCTTCTGCTACAGTGTTGAACACCGGTTTGTCCAGATGCACTGTACCGCCTTTACCGGGTGTAATGCCACCCACCACATTGGTACCATACTCTATCATCGGTGTGGCATGAAAAGTGCCTTAGCCACCAGTGAAACCCTGAACCACAACTCTCGAATTTTTGTTTACTAAAACAGACATAAGTGTATTTTTTTGACTCACGAATATAGGCACTTATTTACATTTGGGCAACGCAGCAGAATGGTTCCTTTTTATACCTGTTATTGTTTTATGCTGTAACTTTTCAATCCGGAAGTGACACATTATATGGCACTTTATTTGTAAAGTCTTGTCTAAAAGCGTTATAGAGCCATAAACCAGATACTATTCTTTTTAATTAATTTCGGGAACTTAAAAATCACCCTTTGCAGGAAGCGATAGAATTATACACTGATGGTGCCGCCAGCGGCAATCCGGGACCAGGCGGCTTTGGCGTTGTGCTTAAATTTAAACAGCACCGTCGCGAAATAAGCGGGGGTTTCAGGCTCACTACCAACAACCGCATGGAATTGCTGGCCGTGATTGTTGGTCTTGAAAGCGTAACGAGCAAAGACCTGCCGGTAAAAATTTTTTCGGACAGCAAATATGTGGTTGATGCCATTAATCAAAACTGGATTTACGGCTGGAAAAAAACAGGATTTAAAAACAAAGCCAATGTTGATCTCTGGCAACGTTTTTTGTTGATTTATGACAGGAACAGGCACACGTTTACCTGGGTAAAAGGTCACGCCAGTAATGTGGAAAACAACCGTTGCGACCAGCTTGCCGTAGAGGCATATAAGAAGGGGGGGTTGCAAACCGACTTTGGTTACGAGAGTACTAAAGGTGGCCTCATGGATTAAATTTTAACGTCGCGAATCAAGATAAATATTGCCTTGCCGCCAATACTCCACAGCGCTGTACCAGGCTTCCTTAAAAAACGGCGATCGCTCGAGGATATAATCGTTGTTGCTGAGCAGGTTTTTTTCCTTATTAAAAATAAAACGCAGAGCTGCCGGGTTGCTTTCGTTACCATAAACCCATATCTCATCGCTGGCACTTTTGTAAACGTTGGTAGGCTGGCCAAATACTATATAAATCATTCCCCGATCGGTCTTCCAGCCCGACACATAGCTTGTATAATGCCGGTTGGCATCAGTAACCCGGCCATAATACCGTTTAATGAGTTCACGGGCCCTTTCGCTGCTGCCACCGATAGTGAGCCAAAATTTGTCAATAGCGGCTTTGGGCTCAGCAGCTTCGCTACAGCCTTCAAACTCACTGCGCTCCATAATATACCGGGTGCAATAAATCATTTCCATACTATTGCTTACACCCGGGAAACTCTCATCGGCCGTGTAAAGTGTTAGCCCATCCTCTGCGTTGGTTTTATTGGTACGCAAATGACAAAACCCACGTGCCGGGAGCCTGAGTAAAATACTATTGGTTGAAAGTTCCAAAATATACGTACTGTCTGGCTTCAGTCTATCCGGATCAGGTTGTTTGCCTGAAAACGGTGGCAGGGCAGGGCCCATTTCTTTCGTAAAACAATCAACGGTAACCTGGCTGATAGCTGGGTTAGTGAAAGTAAGTTTTAATGTTTCGGACGGTAAAAAAACAGATTTAAACGAAATGGTGTCTCTCCGGGTAATCAAAAAACTCTGCTCTCCATAAAGGTTCATCTTATCCACCGGCAGCGAGGCTTTGTAATTTGCTTTTCTGTTGCGATCCAGCACTTCGGCCTCGATCACATATTCAAAGCCCTTTCGCATAGCAAGCTGCATTTTTGATCGTAGTGACTTAGGCGTTACGTTTTCGCTTGCCGAACGATCACTTACATCAATTGTGATACTATCAACCATTCGTTTTTGCGTTCCAGCCATAATAACCTGTAGATGTACACGCACATCCGCCACAAAAAAACGGCTCGTGTCAATACGCTTGTACAGAAGCTGTTCGTTTTTTATTTCCACCCAAACATAACTAAGGCTATCGGAGTAGTGCCAGGCCAGCAGGTTTATTTCTGGCGCCTCACTTTCGGCTCCGGCAAAGGTACGGGCGGGTTTTGAAGTGTATGCTTTATTGCTATGGCAGTTCCAGAAAAAAAGCGCAAATGCAGCAAGGGCCAAATATCCGGCAAATCGTGTCACCAAACCAAAATTAACTAAAAAAGCTATCTTTGCGAGAAGTGAAAATAAATTTTAATATCTGGAGAATTATTGGACTACTGGCTGTTTTATTCTTTATTTTCTTCTTTACCAAAATCGTTATTTACCTGTGTATTGCCATGTTCCTCTTCCTGCTTGGTAATCCACTCATACAACTTCTGGGCCGTGTTCGCATTGGAAAATTTGTTTTACCAGATGCTGTATCAGCACTCATCACCATTTTAATCATTGTTGGTATGGTGGCCGGACTTTTTTTGCTGGTGGTGCCTCCGCTGGTTAATGAACTCGGCTTTTTATCGGACCTCAATTTTTTTGATGTCATGCACAATATACTGAACCAGTATCCTTCGGCCAAAGGCCTTCTTCATCGCTTTGGCGATGAGGCCGAACTTGAAAGCAGCATTTCACAGCAATTAAACACCTACATGAATGCCGAAAATATCAGTTCGGTGCTAAACCACACGCTGGGTTATTTTGGCTCTGCTCTGGGCGGCGCGCTGTGTGTGCTTTTTATCACCTTTTTTCTCCTTAAAGACGAGAATTTGGTGAAAGAAAGTGTATTACTGATTACCCCAACCGGGTACGAGAACGCTATGAAAGATATTATGTTTACCAGCAAAAAAATGCTGAGTAAATACTTTGGGGCGCTTTTACTCGATATGTTTATTGTAGGGCTTGCCGTGCTTATTGTACTCTCGATACTTGGTGTAAAGAACGCGCTCGTGATTGCTTTTTGTGCCGGATTGCTGAACATGGTCCCATACATAGGTTCTGTAATCACGATGATAGTAGCCATCGTGCTTGGAACAAGTGCCTGCATTAACACCGGAAATTATGAGCTAATTGGTCCAACCATCAACAAAATATTTTTTGCCCTGTTATGCATCAACCTCACCGATGCTTTTCTGGTACAGCCCTTTATTTTTTCAAAATCCGTATTGGCTCATCCGCTCGAAGTGTTTATTGTTACCCTGATGGCAGGCACTATTGGCGGCATTATTGGCATGATTGTGGCGTTGCCAAGCTACACGCTGATACGTATTGTGGCAAAAGAGTTTTTAACACATTTAAAATTCTTCAAAAAAATAACCGATAAAATACCGGAGTAACGTATGCAGAAAACGCTTTCGTTTTTAAAACAACTTAAAAACAACAATAACAAAGACTGGTTTGATAAAAACAAACCGGATTATCTCGGGGCAAAAGAAGAGTTTGAGGGCCTTGTTACAAAAGTGATTGCAGGGCTGGCGAAAGCCGATAAAAAGATCTCGCCCGAAATGAAAGCAAAAGACTGTGTATTCAGAATTTACAAAGACGTTCGTTTTTCGAAAGACAAAACGCCTTATAAAACCAATATGGGGGCGAGCTTAAATCCGGATGGCCGGAAATCGCTGGTGGCTGGCTACTACCTGCATGTTGAGCCCGGCGCAAGTTTCTTGGCAGGTGGTATTTATATGCCCGAACCTGCTATTTTAAATGCGGTACGTCAGGAAATTGATTACAACCCAAAACCGTTACTGAAAATACTCTCGGCCCCATCGTTTAAAAAATATTTTAAAGGCCTTGATGAGGAGGATAAACTTAAAACTGTGCCAAAAGGCTTTGATAAAAACCACCCCCAAATAGAGCTACTTAAGCACAAACACTTTATTGTAGTTCATAATTTGAATGACAAAGATATTCTGGCCAAAGATTTTGATAAAGTTGTGCTTGCCGGATACAAGGCCATGCAGCCATTTATTGAGTATCTCAGGATAGCCGCCGGAAATTAATTTTACCGGTTTGATTCACAAATCAATCAGCCCTTACGCCCCGGATTATCGGTAAGAAAAGCCTTCCAGCCTGTATAAGATTTTTTGCCAGGTTGCTGCATACGGTTTTGATAAAAATGGCAAAGAGCGGCGCCCAGTGCATCGGTAGCATCAAAATAATCCTGTTCCCTTTTAATACCCAACACCTGGCCCAGCATAGCCGCAACCTGCTCCTTACTGGCATTACCATTGCCGGTAATGCTCATTTTTATTTTCTTCGGCGAATACTCTATAACGGGAATGTTGCAGCTCAATGCTGCGGCAATAGCAACCCCCTGTGCTCTGCCAAGTTTTAGCATAGACTGTACGTTTTTTCCAAAAAAGGGGGCCTCAATCGCCAACTCATCCGGTTTATATTCTTCAATAAGTCCAGTAACGCGTTCAAAAATTTTTTTCAGGCGCAAAGCATGGTCGTCGTATTTCTCGAGCTTCATAATCCCCATACCGATGGCTTTGGGGTTGTTGTTCAGAACCTGTATCAGTCCGTATCCCATCACCAGTGTTCCGGGGTCAATTCCTAGGATTATACGGTCGTTTACTGCCATTAAAACTGTAAATTTAACACAAACAAAGTGCCTTTGCCCGAGTCCCGAAAAATACTTTCCATTATTCTCAAACTCGGTATTGGCATTGGCAGCATTGTTATTATTTATCTTCGATTGCACAGCGATCTCACACCCGACAAACTAAAACTGCTTGTCACACAACTATCTGGAACAACTGCATTACTGACACTGATTACCTGTGGCCTTATGATGCCCCTTAACTGGGGTATCGAATCTTACAAGTGGATGATCATTACAGCGCCTATCCAAAAAATAGGATTTGGAAGAGCCGCCAGAGCAGTATACAGCGGCTTATGCCTTGGTAATTTTGCTCCCGGACGCGCCACCGAGTTTATAGCCAAGATTCTTTTTTTTGAACCCAAAAACAGGCCGCAGGTAACGGTGCTACATTTTATTGGCGGCATGTTTCAGCTTTTTGTAACGGTTCTTTTCGGTACAGCGGGAATACTCTTCAGGTTAAATGACCTGGGCAACGATCAGCAATGGCTCGCATATCTGGGTGCTTCGCTAATTGTGCTGCTTAGCATGCTTTTATCCCTTTGTATTTTCAAAGCCGATGCACTTCTTAATTTTGTTTCGCGCAGGTTTATACGGAATCAACCCATTGGGGCATTCCACTATCGTTTTTCCGGAAAACTTGTTTCTGCGCTTTTTGCATTTTCAATCCTGCGCTTTTTGGTTTTTACCACACAGTTTGTCATGATCATCTCCATTTTTCACAATGAAGCTTTTTCACTAAAGGTTTTCGGATCGGTTGCGATCTATTTTCTGATTACCACAAGTGTGCCCATGTTTAGCCTGGCCGAGCCCGCTATCCGCACGGCTATTGCATTGCTTGTGTTTGCTGGTTGCGGTATTGATAACAGTGTGATGGCAATCTGTACAATTTTGCTCTGGATCATCAACATTGTTTTACCCAGCGTGGCGGGTTATTACTTTCTGGTACAGGAAAATTTTAATTTTAAGTTATCGAAAAAGAAATCGGATTGAATTTACTTGTCACCATATTGTTTGTTTTTCTTGGCCTGTACGCTCTCCTTTTAATTTGGCTGGCAACTGGTTTTCTTAAAGAGGATTATTTTAAAATGCATGAAGACAGCAGTGCTCTTCCGGTTACAATAATTATTTGTGCACGCAACGAGGCGCGCTTCCTCCCGTATTGCCTTAATACAATAATGAACCAACAGTATGAAAAGAGTGCTATTGAGATACTTTTTGTGAACGACGCCAGCACCGATAACACCCTCACGATTGCTTCAGATATTTTGGGTGCTTCGGGTATAAAGCACCGCATTATGAACAATGCAAGCAGGTTGGGCAAGAAGAAAAGTCTTGCAGCCGCTATAGGTATGGCTTCAAACGAGCTCATCATTACACGTGATGCCGACAGTTTTTGCCTTTCGCAGCTATGGCTAAAAAGCATTTCTGACTTTTACGCCAGGTATCCTTCAGATATGATTATTGCCCCTGTAGCCCTGACCGAAAACAAAGGGCTAATGTGGGCTTTGCAGGCGATCGAAAACAATATACTTGCTTTGGTTGCCTGCGGCAGCAACGCATATAAAAAACCATTTTTATGCAGCGGCGCTAACCTTGTGTTTACAAAACAGGCGTATTCAAAAACAGAGGGGTACAAAAATCATGAGCACATTGAATCAGGCGATGACGTGCTTTTTTTGAACGATCTCCGGAAAATTCCCGGAAGTGTTATCCGTTATCTTAAACACCGCGAAGCCATTGTACATACTTTTCCACAGTTTTCGCTTGGTAATTTGCTCCAACAAAAAATAAGATGGGCATCTAAATTTAAAACGGGCGGCAGTTCTGTTAATTTTTCACTGGCAATATTAAGTTTTATTGCAAACGCCGGTTGGTTGTTTTGCCTGTTGTATGGATTTATTCGGCCACAAAACAACGCCCTTACGCTGGTGTTTGTTGTTGGTAAATTAGTAGTTGACATTTTGCTCTTATTAGTAGTTTCAGGTTTTATTAAAAGTAAAAGTCTGATATGGTACAGCCTGCCCGTAGGTTTTATATATCCGGTGTACACCTGGATGGTTGGGCTTGGCGCGTTGTTTCTTAAACCTGTATGGAAGCGGTGAATGACTGTTTTTAAAAAACGAAATAACGACGCGGCCTCCTCACTTGGAAGCATAACCTGGAATCGTTTCAGAAAAAACAGGCTGGCTATGCTGGGGCTTACTATTATCGCGCTGGCCGTTGTAGTTTCGGTATCGGGCTATTCCATTACCCCCGACCAGAGCCCTTATGCCAATGAACAAAAACCGGAACTGCTCATCAAAGAACCTGGCTTTAAAGTCCGGATGCTGCTTGTAAACCGAAAATCTGCAATAGAGAAGCGTCATTTTTTCTCCAAAATGTTTTTTGGTCAGGTAAGTCCATACATCTCCTACCCCATTTCAACGTATCGTTTTTCAGGAGACAGCATTATTGCCCGCGAATACAGCGATGCACCGACAGGAGGTGAAGAAACAATCCGGTTCAGCATTGCCGACGTGGCGTGTCAGATAAAGCCAGCCACCAATACAACATATAATGCCACCGATAACAGCGTGGAATATACAGACAACTTTACAAATACAACGGTAAAAAAATCGGTTGAGGAATTGCGAAAATTGATTTCAGAAGAGCACATTATCACAAAACACTATTTGCTTGGTACCGATCTGCTGGGTCGTGATTTACTGAGCCGGTTACTTATCGGCACGCGCATCAGCCTAACGGTAGGGCTTATTGCAGTTATCATTTCTATTTTCATTGGCATTGTGCTTGGTGCATTGGCAGGTTATTTCAGAGGCAACGTTGATGCTTGTATTATGTGGTTTACCAATGTGGTGTGGAGCATTCCAACCATTCTGCTCGTGATCGCCATTACACTGGCGCTGGGCAAAGGAATTGGACAGGTGTTTGTAGCGGTTGGTCTTACCATGTGGGTGGGTGTGGCCAGACAGGTGCGCGGGCAAATTTTCAGCATTCGCGAAAAAGAATTTGTAGAAGCTGGGCGTGCACTTGGCTACAGCAATGGCCGCATAATATTCAGACATATATTACCCAATGTAATGGGGCCCGTCATTATTTCGGCGGCCGAAAATTTTGTAGCCGCCATACTCACCGAGGCCGGCCTTAGTTTTCTTGGGCTCGGAACACAACCTCCAATGCCCTCATGGGGAGAGATGACCAGTGCTCACCGGGGTTTTATTTTGATGGATAAGGCCTATCTGGCCTTTTTTCCCGGCCTGGCCATCGTGGTATTGGTGCTTGCCTTTATGCTTGTAAGCAATGGCCTCCGCGACGCCATGGATACACGAGCTGTTGACGAGAAGCCAATTGTTTAACGTTCCTTTTTGGCTATATTTGATATTATATCAATTACCCATTGTTACACTTCATAACTTGTTATCATGGTAATCTCTATTATTAACCTCACCGCTGGTAAAATAAAAGACAGCGAACTTCAAAACGTAATTCGCGCCATAAACAGGCAAATACACGAGGACTTCGCTCCTCACTGGCACCGTCAGGCAACATTAAGACTTGAAGGACATATCTCAGAAAAACCAAAAAAAAATGACCTTGTTAATATCAGAGGCGACGCCGTTATTTATTTGTGGGATAAAGTGGAGGGTAACGATGCTGTTGGCTACCACGACCTTAATGATGGAGGGATCCCCTTTGGATTTGTGTTTTTAGAGGTAGCGAACGAAATCGGCGAACCCTGGAGTGTAACGCTTTCACATGAGTGCCTCGAATTGATTGGTGACCCTGAAATAAATCTGCTAGTCGCCGGCCCGCACCCCGACCGCAAACAACGCCGGCAGGTTTTTCACTGGTACGAAATGTGCGATGCTGTTCAGGACGACAAATACGAAATTGATGGCGTTTTGGTTTCCAATTTTGTACTCCCTTTATACTTCACCAAAGGCGATGAGTATAAGGGCCGCAACGATTTTATGGGTACAAGTTTAAAATCGTTTGGTGTAAATCCCGGCGGTTACTCAGGTTTTTACGACCCGCGCAGCCGGCGTTCGGGAAGCTTTGAGAAAGATGCACGTGCGCGTAACCGCATGAAAATTAAAACGAAATTTGAAAAAACAAGAAAAGCAGCCCGTGACATAAGGTTGAATCGTAAGTAAATCGTTTAGCCGATTTGCCTTAAGTTTTATTAACGTATGATTTTTTTGTTCAGGGCAATAATTGCATTGCTTTCGGGTTAACTGTTAAAAACCGCGGAATGAAAGCTAAATTCTACCTATTTTATCTGGCGTTGTATGGCAGCGCTTTACTTTCCCAACCCTTAACCACATCCACAATTTCTCCGCTTAGGAAGGGGGGCATCCTTACCAACATGGGCTTGAATTTCAGTTATACAAATCAAAACCGTTCCGATACAAGTGCTTTTAAAAATCCGGTAAAAAGCAATGGTGCCAGTTATGCCTTAAATTTTAATTCAGGATATTTTGTTGCCAGCAATGTTGTTATTGGTGTTTTCGGAAGTATCGGCGTAAACGGGAATACGTCGAAGACTGATGCTAATGTGAATGGTGTTGTAACCAGCACGACCATAAAAAGTAATGGAAATAACTACTCAGGCGGCTTGTTTGCCAGAACCTACCAAAAATTGCGAAACGAGAAATTTGCGGTTTTTCTTCAAACCAATCTGGGCTACACATGGAGTACCAGTGGCTATACTGTTTCAAGTTCATCGTCGTCAGGGTCTGACAGCAAATCTAAAACAAATACGTCCAGTTATTCAATCGGCGTCAATCCCGGTTTAACCTATTTTATTAATCACCGGGTAGCGGTGGAGGGTGTTATACTGGGTTCTTTGTCTGCCCAATAAAAAAAAAAAAAAAATTACCAGGATGGACATCAGGTCTCCAACGAGGACTATACCACTATGAA
>CALMNJ010000370.1 GCA_937868675.1 uncultured Bacteroidota bacterium
TGTAATAGGCGGCCGCAATGCTTTCGTGCAGCGATCGTTTGCTGATACTGTTATTTAATTCTGTCATTTCCTTACTGAATTCAGCGCTCTTTACACGCGCCCAGTTTTGCGGATTAATGAGATCAATTTGCGGGTTGAAATTAAAGTTGCTTACGTATTGCTGACCCAGGGTTATTTGCCTGAAGCTGCCGGCGGGTCCTCCAAAAGCTTCCGCTGGAATAAAATTGACAGGAAGCAGAATGTTGTTGGTGGCCGAAAACGAAACCGGATCTTTGAAGTTGATGGTATTGGCAAGCGCGGCTACTTTGGTCCATTTGGCAAGAAGGCTTTGAAGTTGCGAAACTTTGGCGCTGTTACTGTTGCGGTCGGCAAATGCAAACAAGCTGTCGAGGCTACCGAAGTGTTGTTGTGCCTTTATTGACGAAGTGGTAAGCACTGCAAACACCAGTAGTAAGTTGTTAAGGCCGTTTGTTTTCACATTGCAAAGTTGTGGCAAGGCCACGTGCTATAAAAAATAAGTAGGAGTAATAAATAAATGAGTAGGAGAATGGACGTATATAAAATTATAGGATTGAAGTCGGGTTTTGAAATGGAACCGGACATCACGGCAGCTTACCGTAACGTTTAAAAAAATCCTCCTCAAACTTGAGGCCAATAGGGATTTCCGCATCCCTGAGCCGGATGTGTTTTCCGCGCACCGCAGTTATTTTACTGAGGGGTACAATGTACGAGCGATGGACCCTCACAAATTCATTCGGGTTTCGTTTTGCCATTACATTCTTAAGATTCATTTTAGTAATCACGGGTTTTCGTCCCGATAAATGAATTTTGATATAATCATCAAGTGTTTCAATGTACTCTATGTCCGAAAATAAAATCTTCACCAGGCTGTACTCTGCCCGCACAAACAAATACTGCTGCTCCTGATTGGTCGAGTGTGAATAGTTAAAAAAATCATTGGCCTTGTTCACGGCCTGCTCAAAGCGTTTCAGCTCAATGGGTTTCAGAAGGTAGTCAAGGGCGTTTAAGTTAAAACCCTCAACGGCATACTGGCTGTGTGCGGTGGTAAAGATCACGAGTTTGTTTTCGCCAAACTGTTTGTAAAACTCGATGCCGTTTATATCCGGCATCTGAATATCAAGAAACAATAAATCAACCGGAAACTTTCGGATATGTTTAGATGCCTCTACAGGATCGGTAAAGGTTTTTACGAGATTAAGGAATTGAAATTTCCTGCAAAACTCCTCAATGATTACGAGCCCGAGAGGCTCGTCGTCTATGGCAACACAATTAAGCATAAAGCGCCAGCACTAAGTTAACCGTAAAATCTTTTTCCTGCTCGTTTATTGTAAGTTCATATTTGCCTGCATAAAGCAGATCAAGGCGTTTTTTCACATTGGAGATACCAAGACCCGTGTCACCGCTTTTGTCATGCCGTAACTTCTGATTTTTTGTTTTAAGGCTCAGGATGTTTTGTTCCACACGAATGTTTATCTCAATGCGTGAAGTTTCGCTGGTACTTACGCCGTGTTTAAACACATTCTCAACCAACGGAATAAGCAGCATGGGCGAAATGCGTTTTCCCGACAGGTCGCCTTCAACGGAATACGTGAGGCTCACTTTGTCGGTGAGCCTTAGTTTTTCAAGTTCCACATAGGCATCCAGATAGCTTATTTCTTTATCGAGTGAAACTTGTTCGTCGTTTGCTTCCGTTATCACATAACGCATAATGGACGATAATTTTAAAATTGCTTCCGGCGCCCGATCGGATTTTTTAACGGCCAATGCATACAGGCTGTTGAGCGTGTTAAAGAGAAAGTGTGGGTTTATTTGCGCTTTGAGATACGATAATTCCGAAATCAGTTTTTGTTGTTCGGCAGCCCTTAGCCTCGCATAACTTGCCACACCCAGCGATAAAAGAAACACCATGAGGAAGCGCACAATAATACTGAAGATAAAGGCCAGCACGGCATGTTTAAAGGGAGGAGAGGGCAATGGATTGAAGTTTGGGTCGGACTGCATAATTAAAATAAGCGTAAGCAAACAAAGTGCCGCGACAGGAAAATAAAGTGAGTAGCGACCGGTGAAATAAAATTTAGGCAGCAGGTAAAAATAGTTGAAGTAATAAAAAACAATCAGTGTAGTGTGTGCTATTATAATTCCTTCGAGTGCGGGATTCAATACGCCTTTTTCAATAAATGGCTGAAGGGTTGGAAAGAGAATGATTGGAAATACCACAAAGCCGGTCCACACTACAATTTCAATAATCCAGCGTGAGTAGGTCTGTTTCATAGACCTCAAAGTTAGTTCAAATAACGTAAGCGTTCGGAGAAGTGCGTGTTTGAGTAGGAGAAATTGATGCCTGGAATTAATTGCATAAGCCCCGCTCTCAGTATTTTCCTAAATTTGAAAGATTGCTTTATGACCAGACTGGGTTCGATCAAATGGCTTGTAATGGTTTTCTGTCTTTTGGCGGGAACCCGTGTTGCCATCTACCTGGCGGCCTTCCCGTTTTTTAATAATGTGGACGAAATCATGCATTACGATCTGGTGATGAAATACAGTACCGGTCATGTGCCTGTTGGGCTCGAACCGCTCTCTTCGGGCTCGGCGCGCTGCATGGCAGGCTTCAGCTCGGCCGAATATGCACTGCCATACCAAAACATCGAAAAACGGTTTAAACCATTTTATCTCTCTGATACAAATGACGTGGAAACCAAAACCGAGTTTGAAAAAAATTGCCGCTACTGGCAAAGCTTTGTGAATTATGAATCGGGCCTCGGCCCTTTGTATTATTCGGTGGCCGGCCTTTGGGCGCGCATTGGAATAACCTGTGGCCTTTGTCAGGAAAATTCCTTAGCGCTTCTTTACTGGATTCGTTTTCTGAATGTATTCTTTATTATGGCTCTGGTATGGCTTGGTTTCCGGGCCGCACAACTTACCTTTCCCGGCAATACGTTCATGGCCGTGGCTGTTCCTCTTCTGCTTGCGGTAATACCACAGGATACGTTTTATTCCATTCAAAACGATGTGTTGTCGCCGCTGTGTTTTGGGTGGACCTTTGTTTTCGTCGTAAATTTTATTCGCTCCCCTCAACCCACCGGCAGGCAAATGCTTCAGCTGGGCACGGCCATGGCGCTAACCGTGTTGGTAAAATCAAGCAACCTTCCGGTGATAATACTTGCCACGGTTCCGGTTGCAGTCCGAGCCATACGACTCTCCCGTGCTGCGGGGTTCCGGGATTTTAAACGTCCGTTTCTTCTTTTTTTGTTCAGCGCTTTTTTGCCATTGCTCGGTTTGTTTGTCTGGAATTTACATGCGCATGGCGATATTTTTGCTTCCGAGGAAAAAATAAAAGCCCTTAGCTGGGCGCACAAGCCATTCGGTGAGTGGCTCAATACAGGTTTTCTCACAAGCAAAGGCATGGCAATATTCTGGAAGGGCCTTATGACCAGTTTTTGGTGCGGGGAATTAGTGTGGGCATCACAACAACTTATTCAACCCGGTATGAGCATGTTTTACTGGATGTCTTCCATTGTTTTTTTACTACCGGCTACATCTCTTTTGTTCGGACGGCATGAGATCAATCAAAAGAAGGTAAATCAATTTATGTTCTGGAGTTTTTTTCTGATGCTTGTGTTCATTATGGTTTTGTCGCTAAGTTTCGAGTACCGCGGAAGCGTTTACCCAACGTTTGAGCGCCCTTATTTTACTTCAGGACGTTTGATTAGCGGGGCTCTTATACCGTTTGTGATGCTTTACCTGAGTGGCTTCAGTTGGTTGCTTAGCTGGCTAAAAAGTGAAAAAATAAAAATTACTTTAATTGCGATACTTGCCATAATCATTTGTTTGTCGGAGTACCAGGCAAACAAGCCTGTGTTTTCCAGTCCTTATAATTTGTACGCTGCAATAAAATAAAACCGTTGCGCTGCGGCTTTCATATTGAACCATAGAGACCCTTCTCAATCGCTGATGCTGAATACAGCGGCCCTGGCAGTGAACGCTAAATGGTGCCGGCAAAGTGTTTGGCAGGCAGGTGCAAACCAGACGTAAATGCCGGCTAGCGCTCTTGAATGTAATGGGTAAACATCTTGGGTTCAAACGTAACGATCGGGTACAAGCATTTCGGAAAATCCGGTTTTAATTTTAAGTTTGCGCCGGGCCGACCCGTTACTGCAAAAACGGCCTGTAACGAAATATGGATTTAAAAGAAAAATTAAAGGAGCTAACCGCTGTGTATCTGAACGACGAAGTGAATTTCGCGCATTTGTATGCGGCAACCAAAGAATTGAAGGCCCTGCTTATTATGTTAGCGGGAACCGACCACGATTCGCACGAAGGCAAGGAGCCCATACACACGGATAACGGAAAGGCGATAGGCCCCTACTGGGCGGCCATGTGCGTGGACGATATTATGCGCACACGCCGGTTTGTGCGTGGTGTATATCATGCCATGGCCGATATGCTGAATGCCAGAGAAGGAAAAATTAACTTGCTTTACGCCGGCACAGGGCCATTTGCCATGCTCGTACTGCCCTCCATATTGCGGTTTTCGCCGGAGCGTGTGAACTATACTTTTTTGGAGATAAACCCAATCACATTTAAAACGCTACAGCGGGTACTTAATACCCTGGGAATGGAAGCATTCCGGATTGAACTGGTGCAGGCGGATGCTTCGCGCTACGTTCTGGATAAAGAAAACCTACCGAATATTATCATCAGTGAAACCATGCAGAACATGCTGGCCAGGGAACAACAGGTGCCCATTTTTCTGAACCTGATGCGGCAGGCACAACCACACACCGTGTTTATTCCTGAGAGCATTGAGTTATTTGTAGGTGTGAGGGCCACGGGAAAAAATGAAACCGAAATAACGCGCAACGATTACCGCAAACTGGATTGCGTTTTTGCTGTGAACCGGCAAACCATGGCCGAACGCATTGATAGTACTGCAAATGGAAGGGAAGAGTCGTTTGTGTTTAATGAAAGGAAAACGCTGGTAAAGGATGATGCTGCCGCGAGCACAGTGCAGCCGGTTCTGTTTACTGAAGTACAGGTGTACAAAGATGAGCGACTGCTCATAA